>NZ_JAGGRF010000027.1:0-3524 GCF_018612935.1 Carnobacterium sp. ISL-102
TATTTAAGACAACACCAGAAGATCATTGCAAATCTACTTGTTGGTGACGTTGCCACAGCTATTGCTGCCAGTTACTCCCTTATGAAAAATTATTGATTTCATCTTCAATATTATATAATGTTGAAGATGATTTTGCAACAAAAATTATTTTTTGTTGCGATGGTATGTCATTAACAAATGATAATGTCTTAATAGTTAACAAATGAAAATGTCCCGTAACTACGTTACTCTAATCTAAAAGGATTGGAGTGATTCAATGGGAGTTCACCTAACAATGTTTGAAGAAAAGAAATATAAGATCATAAAAAAAATAAGCAATGGACAAGTTTCCAAAACTCGTGCAGAAGTCGAGTTAGCTCTATCTCGCAGACAAATTAATCGATTAATCCAAGTCTATCAGACAAAAGGAAAAAGCGGATTTATACATGGGAATCAAAATCGGAAACCTTCTACTGGTTTATCAACTGAAACTAGGAAAAAAATTATTGCTCTTTATAACAAAAAATATGAAGCTTTCAACCTTACACATTTTACTGAGAAACTAATTGAAGTAGAAAAGATCCAAGTCTCATACACAACCGTACGGAACTTATTGTATGAAAAAAATCTTTTATCCCCACGTGCTTTTCGACAAACAAAAAGAAAAAAGCGTAAGGAATTGCAAGAAAAGGAACAACATAAGCAGGTACTAACTAAAAAAGAGTGTCAGGTATTAAATGAATTGGATTATATAGATACATTGAAGGCTCACCCAAGTCGTTCTCGCAAGAAATACTGTGGCGAACAGCTTCAAATGGACGCTTCTTCTCATGATTGGTTTAAAAACGGGACGTACGCTCATTTACACGCTGCAATCGATGACGCAACAGGGCTTGTAGTAGGAGCCTATTTTGATAAGGAGGAAACGCTAGACGCCTATTATGAAGTAACGGAGCAATTTTTAACCAACTATGGTATTCCTTACGAAATTTTAACAGATAACCGTACGGTTTTTATCTATAAACAAGAAAAGCACCCCTCTGAAGAAAAGGATACTTTTACACAATTTGGATATGCCTGCCACACTTTAGGAATAAACTTACGTACAACTAGTATCCCTCAAGCAAAAGGGAAAATCGAACGACTTTGGAATACACTCCAAGATCGTCTCCTTCATGAAATGGCCTTATGTTCTATCCAATCAATCGATGAAGCAAATCTATTTTTGACGCATTACATTCCTACATATAATGCCAAATTTGCTTTACAGCTAAAGGATAGCAAAAGTGCTTTTGAAAAGCTACCAAAAACAGTCATTTTGGATCATATACTCGCTCGATTTTCACAACGAATTATCCAAAAAGGTCATGGTGTGAAGTATCAAAATAAGCTTTATCGTTTGCATGATCAAAACCAGCAGGTTTTACTTACTCCAAAAACAAGCGTCTTGATTATCCATATAAAGGGAAATGAATTATACGCTAGCGTTGATAATTCAGTTTTTTCCTTACAAGAAATTTTATTACATGAAGAAGTATCGAAAGAATTAGATGCGCCTGTGAGAGTGAAAAAAACTCAGCTAATCATACCATCCCTGTCTCATCCTTGGAGGAAACCTTCTTATGATCGTTATCTTAGAAATAAAAAACAAAAAGAAGCCTTAAAAAAGGGTTCTTTAGTCTAATAAAGCAGCGAATCAATTTTGTATAGATTTCTTATAGCAGTTGTTTAGGATGGTTGCTTCATGTTTTTTGAAGGAACTATCCTGAACAACTTTAGCAAGCGAAGCGCGGTCGTTAACTTGAGAAATTGAGTTGATAAGCCTAACTCATTATCATATAAAAACGGGACATTTTCATTTATCATTGACATAACTAGCGAATTTTGGCTGTTCAAAGTAATTCAATCATCAATTAGTGAATACTTAACTGTAAAGCTTTTAAATTTTTTCTCATCAAGGTTAGATAATCCATGCCATCATCTTGCATCCCTTTAGAGAAACTTTCAAGGTCATATAAAACTTCTATAGCTGTTTCAGTTTCTTGACCCACTGTTTGTGCAATGGAGGAGTCTGCTCCTTGTTGGTAATAAATTACGGGAACATTATGTTGCTTAACTAATTCACTGATTTCTGCAATTCGTGATGGGCTAGATTCTATTTCAGTAGAAATACCTCCCACAGCAATTTGTTCTAAATTGTAACGCTGAGCAATATAGCCGAATGCTTGGTGTTGAACGACAAACACACGATTGGTTGCAGAAGACAAAGCTGCTACATATTCTTCATCTAATCTTTGGAGCTCTAAAATGAATTTTTCAGCATTTTCTTCATAATAAGTTTTTCCATCAGGATCAGCTTGGATCAAGGCCTCTTTGATTACCATTACTTGGTCTTGAGCTAACACTGGGTCTAACCAGATGTGAGGATCTAGACCTTCATGATCATCGATAGCAATCTCGATAGGAGCTGATTGAGCGTAAGGGATATCGGCTTCGTCAGAAAAGACAACTTTGACATCGAAATTATCACCAGTTGTTTCATATTCAAATGTTTCCTTTGTTTGACCTGAGACAGTCTTCCAGTCTTCACTAGCTCCACGAGTATACCATTGGATCTTTGTTGAATCTTTTATCGCGGTGGCATCGGAAACGAGTTGAACCACATCTCCAGTATGATAGTGACCAGCTAGGCCATCAATTTCGACGGAAGCGGGTAAGTCTTCATCCATTTCAAGTGAATCTTCATTCGGCTCATTACTTTCTTGATGATCATGCTCATGAGTTTCAGTACTTATAAAACTATCAGCTTTAGCTGTTCGAACGGTGATTAGGTCTTCACTATCAAGAGAATCCATCAGTCCTCCAACCCAAGGTTCCATTTCACCACTACTATAAGCAAAAATGTCTGCATCATTTATAGCAGCAACATCTCGAGCACTTGGTTCAAAGCCGTGAGCATCTGTCCCAGCTTCTATGATTATCGAAACATCTGCTCGGTCAACGGCTACTTCTTTTGTAAATTCGTAAACGGGGTAAAAAGTGGTCACTACTGATAATTTAGTGTTATTACTTGACCCAGTGTCAGATTGCTCTTGTCCACAAGCAAAAAGAGTTACACTTGTAACTAAACTGAGCATACTTGAAACAAACCATTTTCTTTTCATATTTTCCTCCTGAATTCATCTGCTAAATATAATGGTTCTACAACAAATGGTGTAGATGCTTCAAAAAAATTTCTTTTGGAATGAACGGGTTTGCTTGTGGAGAGCCAAGGGAACGCCTGAAGCCTAAAAGAATGTCTTCCAGCTTTCAAGCTTCAAACACACCGTAATCGCTGAAGCGGCAACGTTGTGTAATTCTCATTGAATCCTATACATGGCTACAAGCAACCCTATTCCTCCAGAAAATAATATGATTGCTTTGCAATCTAAGCCATGACAGAAAAACCGTTTCACTATATAATTTAATTAGGAAAAAAAAATCCGACTGAAAAATGGGTTTTGCCGAACCTGACCAGAAAACTGGATGAACTTCTTATCTTTTGA
>NZ_JAGGRF010000028.1:0-18651 GCF_018612935.1 Carnobacterium sp. ISL-102
CGTTATTTTATTTTTTTCTTTGTTTTAGTCATGTGAATTCATCCTTGTCTATTGAGAGTTAGTGGTAACTTCAATATAACATGAAATTCACGTGGCGTTTTTTTTAGTTAGCGGTGGCTAACTTCATTATAAAATCCGCCATCAAACAATTTATCTACAATCGTAAAAAATAATATAACAGTTTTTATTTTATTAAGTGGACTAGGTTTGTTGTTTGATTCTAGAATATAGAAGTTGCAATTGCTTACCCAAATAGTGGGTAGACTAGAATAAAGCACAGAGTGAAATGAGTAAAATTATAGTTAGTGGCTGGCTTCAAAATAATCAATGGTCTTAAAACTAGAAAGGAACTGATTTATGAAGAATAATAATGAAGGGAAAATTATAGATGCCATTAGCAAAGCCTATTCAGATCCAGAAATAAAAAAAGATAGTGAATTTTCTCAAGCATTATTTGACTATGCTAAAAAGATTTCTGATGGGGATGATTATAGACTTGTTTGTGTAAAATTAAGTAGAAAAATCAACTCTTACTTAATGGCTAACAAGTTTAGATCTCCCCAGACCGTAACTGATTTAAACGCGATTATTGGCAAAGAAGTTGCGAATTACAGAGGAGCTTCTTCTGTTAGTATGTGGGGCTCTAATCTCTTCTAATAAACTTTGATTATCCTAATTTATCAGAAAAACAATACAATAGTATGAATTAAAATCCCAAACGAAAATTTGATAGCGTCTCACTAATTTCATCTTCATTGATCCCAATATAACGCTTCGTGATTTTCTCGCTACTATGACCGAATATTTCCATTAGTGGTGCCGCGTCTTTGATTTTCTTGTAATAGTGGTAACCGAATGTCTTTCGAAGCATAGATGTGAAGATAGTTTTATTTCCTAATAAATTTTAAGACAGGCGCTTTGGTTAATTTAATTTTATGTTAAGTAAGTAATTATTATATAAATTAACCAACTCCCAAACTGAATACATTTTTCATTTGAAACTGATTCTGACCCCTAAATGTTAGAGTGAAATTTAAACTTTGGAGGTCGCTACCTATAGGGTCTGTTTTAAGTTGAGAAAAGTTCCTTTTCTTTGAAAGCGCATACTTCATGACCTATAATAGGGTTACAGTTGTGAAGTGAAAAATAAAAAGTAAAGGAGCATAATTATGAATTCGAAATATGGGAAACTATTTGAAGAAGTGACGTTCAATAATGGTGTAAAGCTAGACACACGTTTTGCGATGGCTCCAATGGTAGTAGACGGTTCTTCCCCAGAAGGAGATGTAACAGAAGAAGATATCAAATACTTTGAAAGGCGCGCAAATTCAGCCTCTCTATTAATCTCAGGTGCCGCTGCAGTAACTGAATATGGGAATGCATTTGGTTATGCATTAGGGATTTACCGCGATGAGCAATTGGATGGATTGACTCAATTGGCCACGACTATGAAATCGAAAGGGAATAAAGCAATTTGCCAAATTTTTCATCCAGGTCGGGAAGCAAAAGTTACATTCCAGCAGCACGGTATGGTGTATGGTCCAAGTTCAATGGATTTTGACTTTTTAGATTATCCGATTACCGGATTAACCGAAGAGCAGGTCGAAGAGGTAATTGATCAGTATGTGAAGGCGGCAGGGCGGGCAATAGATGCAGGGTTTGACGGCGTGGAAATTCATGGTGCAAACCACTACCTAATCCAGCAGTTCTTCTCAGAAATATCCAACAAGCGAAATGATAAGTGGGGAGGCAGACTTGAAAACCGTGCCGCCTTTGGGATAGAAATTACAAAACGAGTGAAAGATTTAGTAACGAAACGTGGCAAAAATGATTTCATTATCGGCTACCGGATTAGCCCGGAAGAAATCCATGGTAATAAAGCAGGATATACACTAGACGACTCTCTCTATCTAATTGATAAGATAGCTGATTTAGGGATTGATTATGTTCACTCCTCCTTATGGGGGGCAGAAGCTTATAAATCGAAAGCCTTAATGGGAGATCATGAAGGTGAAATTATTAACCAAGTAATCCATGAATTGCTTGCTGGCAGAACCAAACTAATTGTAGTGGGTGACATATTAACTGCCGATGCAGCCTTGGATGCTCTAAACTATACAGATATCATTGCCTTGGCTTCGGCGGTTCTTATGGATCCTGAGATAAAGCAGAAAATTGAAAATGGTCAAGAAGAGACGATCAATTTTGATGTAACCGATCGTTATGATGAGTTGGCATTACCGAAACATTTCCCTATCATGCTACCAGCGGTTAATGCGAACGGACATATCCCGCAAGCAACGTTTGACTATATTAAAGCGGTACTGCTTGAAGAAGATAGAAAGTACACTTTGGAAAATAAAAATCTATAATATCTATTTTAGATAAAAGTATTCCCACGGTTTCGCTCAAATAAATTTCTGATAATCAACCAAAGTATAGTAATCAAAAATAAGGGATTGTCATTTTAATTATGCAACCCCTTATTTTGATTAGTATATTTTTATTTAAAATCGTATTTAAGTCTATAAATTAAAGGTTTTAAGTACTGTAATTTACAGTACTTAATATATTAATTTAGTAAAGATATAAGGGAGAGGATCTCATTGGAGCCTATAAAAAATTCATTTTTAATTTAACTTAAAAAACAAAAAAACTAATCTGAAATTCAATAAAGTCTCACTAATTTCATCTTCATTAATCCCAATATAACGCTTCGTGATTTTCTCGCTGCTGGGACCGAATATTCCCATCAGAGTAGCTATTATTTGGTTTTCTTGTATAAGTAGTAGCCAAATGTCTTGCACAGCGTGTGTGTACCAATATCGTCCCTTCCTAGTAGAGTGGCTACCTTTTGAAACATTTGTTAGACCGCATTAACTCCCAAGTGTCCGCCTTTAGTACTGGGAAACAAGTAATCCTCTGGATCTAAGTCTTTTCTGTACTCTTGAATAAAGTATTGCAGACTACTCAAATACAAAATACGGGTTTTTCCTGTTTTTTTCTCTACGATTCAGGGATTTTTTAAGGAAAGCAGGTGTTTTTTATTTAATTTAATAATATCTGACATATGTAAACTGCTATTAATGCCAATCAAGAACAGAAAAACATCTCGAACCTCATTTTTATTGCGTCTTAAACAGAATGAAAAGTCGTTTATTTCTTGTTGCGTATTTAATGGTTAGACGTTATAACTAATTTAAAAGCCCTCTCATCTAACAAAAGCGATATATGATTTAGTTAAAAAAATACATAATCATGTATTATAGACCATTATAAAAAAGAACCCTATAGAGACAGGGCTCCCGATACACATTTTTATACAATTTCATGTATTTAATAAAATACAACTTTATATTATTAAAAGTATTTTTTTAAATTTCTAAAGATAATTTGTCCCATATCGTCTTCCATTGTTTACTTGTAACCCTCTCAATATACGATGAACTAAGATAGCTATCAGTTTGATAAAGCGGTGTAGGTTTTAACTTCCTTACTGGGATAGGACATCAATCTCTGCCTCTTCTGGATTATCGGACACGATTTCGATATTCAAGCGATGGGGCAAGTTAAGGATGGTTTGTCCAGGATCTTGAATCCAGCCTGTCCGCACGGCGATTTGCCGGGGGCTGTTATCTTCCTTGTTACGAATCCGCTCCCCATCAATTTCGATAATATTATACTTCCCGGGAGCCGGATAATAGGTGATCAGCTGGTTTTCCTCATTTTCTGTCAGGAGGAAACGGTCTACTTCCTCTCCATTGATAGAAATCACTGCATATAGCTTGCTCGCTTCATTTTGCGTATTTTGTACTGCAAAGGTGACCGTTGATAACACAGAAACAATAATCAGCAGGGAGACAATAATAATGGTAAAAGGTTTTACACTTTTTAGATATTTTTTAATCGGGATTGCCCTCCACTTCTCTTATCTGGAAACTTTTTCTAGTTCACTCCAAATGTTTTCTTCTCTTCAAGTACTCTTCTTCCGTGATTTTTCCTCTAGCGAATTCTTTTTGAAGAAGTTCCAGTGGGGTCTCTTTTCCACATCATCCAACCCCTTCCTTTTTGAGTCGCCAACCTTCTAAATAGTAGGATTTAATGGGGTAATCCCTTCTGCGGTATATCCAAATCCCAATGGCAACAATAAATAGAATCAAAGATGGCCCTTGTGACACCCGGAGTAAATCACCAATCTATAAGCTGTCGATTCGCATGCCTTCTATAAAAAATCTTCCTACTGAATACCAGATCACATAGCTAAGAGTCACTTCACCTTGCCACAATAAATCTTTGCGGTTCCGTAGAGCAATGATCACACCGATTAACCTGTATCAATATAACAATGAATTATGTGGAATTTATGGAGTTATTTAATCTACATAATTTTTCTTTATTATCGCTATAGAAAGGTAGGGAAATATCTGTCAATTTCATAGTTAAAATAGGATTTTCAATTATTTTCTTATCTTATCGATAGTCAATATGGAATACGGTCTTAAAGGACTGAATAATCCTACTTAAAGTAAAATTCTCAAGCAATATTTTTAGGTGTTTATATTTCCATAAGAGCAATAGCAAATATATTATTACTCATGGTTTCACGAAAAAAACATAAAAAACCCCTTCAAGAGAAAGTACTAAATCAAAAGAGTATCGTAAAGACTACCTAAAAAGAAAGGGTGAAACCGATGGAAAATAAATTAAAACACTACTTTGATACCCAAATGGGCGTCCCAGAATTTGCTGAAGCATGGAAAGAAACGGAAGCTAGCTATCAAGCTGCAAACATTCTTTTAAGAATTAGAGAAGAAAAACGGTTAACTAAATCTGAATTAACGATTCTAACTGGAAAAAAACAATCTTATATTTTTCGAGTAGAAAAAGGAACACAAAATATTAGTGTACAAACATTAAGTGATATTGTGGAATCTGTAGGCTTAAAGCTGAAACTGGAAGTTGTCGTTTAAATTGCTGAACTTCCTAAAAGCGGCCTATACAAAAAAGTGATTCGTTAGGTAATTAATTCAAGATAGCCCTTTTTTTATTTGCTTCTTGAGCTGTTCACAATAAATAAAAATAGTAGGTTAATCTATTTTTAAACCGATTAATTGACTTCTAATGTTCTTTCAATTAGAGTTAATTGACAGACATGGAATGCGCTTACTTTGCTGTTTGAGAGTTCTTTTTATACTATATAAGAGAGGATGGATTTATTATGAGCAAAGATTTATTGAAGAAGTTACGATTAGGTTTAATTTCGTTCGCAGCCATTGGATTGTTAGCAGGATGTGCAACAGAGAACAATACTGATGAGGATACAATGAGTGATGATACAGCTATGGAAGAATCTGTTGAAGCTAAAGAAGATGTTGTCGGTATTGCACAAGGTAATCCTGATTTTAGTATTTTAGTATCTGCTCTTCAAAAAGCAGAACTTGTTGAAACTCTTCAAGGTGAGGGTCCTTTTACAGTGTTTGCACCGACTAACGCTGCATTTGAAAAACTGTTAGGTGAATTAGATATTACAGCTGATGAATTACTCGCACAACCTGATTTAGCAAAAGTTCTTACGTACCATGTCGTTCCTGGTAAAGTTTTAGCTGCTGATTTAACAGATGGAATGGAAGCAGAAACAGTTAACGGAGAAGAATTAATGTTTGATTTTTCAGGAGATCCAATGGTTAACGATTCTATGATTACTCAAACAGATATTGAAGCAACAAACGGCGTTGTACACTCGATTGATACCGTTTTGGTTCCTTCTGATTTTGAATTACAAGAAGTGGCAGAGTAATAAACTGAAAATTTTTTTAAATGTAATAAAATCAGACTATAGTAATAAAAAGAACTAAACTCTCAAACAGTTTAAAAAGAAAAAAAATTATAAAATTGAATAAAAAGCAACTCACCAATTAACTTATGAACTTTCATATTCGTTAATGCAGTACCCACGAAAAAAGCCACTCCTATTCACTTAGGTGTGGCTTTTTTCGTGGGTGCTGATGCACTGTCTCAAAGTGTTGTATAATTAAGAGAATAAGTAGTACAACACATGCACCCATTAGTTATCTCAGCGGAAAGCTGACCGGTTTTTAGCCTCGCAGAGCTCACACTTTACTGGAATTTTAAAGAGAAAAAAGAATCTTAATAAATCAAGGTCTACGATACATGATTTTATCCAATTTCATGTATTCAAATAATAAAAAAAGGAGTGGTGCTTCTTGTCAAAAGGATTTCTTCATCATATTGAGCTCTATGTTTCTGATTTAAAAAAATCTAACGATTTTTGGGGATGGTTTCTTGAGGATTTAGGATATCATTCTTTTCAAAAATGGGAAAATGGACAAAGTTGGAAATTAGAAGAGACTTACATTGTTTTTGTCCAAGTACAAGAGTCTTTCTCAGATAATTCGTACCATAGAAAAAACGTAGGGTTAAATCATTTAGCTTTTCATGCGAGTTCACGACAACACGTAGATGATATGACTCAAAAACTAACAAACAAAGGAATTCCTATTCTTTACACAAAACAACACCCATTTTCCGGAGGTGGAAATCATTACGCTGTGTACTTTGAAGATCCAGATAGGATAAAAGTAGAACTTGTAGCTCCTGAACTATCTAAATAAATATATGTACTCTCGATTTAAAGTCTACCCAGAATAAACACTTATCAAATATTGATCTGATTGATTTTTAGCTGTCTATTATAAGTGTCGATTAAGATATCCAGGTTTACTAAATTAAAAAGTCGTGTATATAGACCCTTGATTTAATAAGGTTTTACATACACGACTTTAAAAAAATTCATAGATTATATAAAAAGCTACTTTATTAATAAGGTAGTAAGGAAATAGTCTGCAGTTTCACGGTCATCTTCTTGATAACGTAAACGGAATCTTGATTTATCAGGGACTCTAGACACTTATTGTTATTAAATTTCATGATAGTTATTAAAACTATAGTGTAACTACTATTAATTAGATAGGCACACTGATATACTATTCTGATTAACTCAAAATTGTAACTTGAAATTCTTAGGAGTGTAAGCATGAAAAGATTTTTTAAATGGGTAGAAAATCGAAGTGAAGAAAAAGAAATTAGGACCACTTTTGGTACTTTAGCGGGTAAGGTAGGTTTACTTTCTAACTTCCTATTATTTGCAATGAAATTGATGATTGGTTTATTTTCAGGGAGTGTTTCAATTATAGCTGATGCAATGAATAATTTATCAGATTCAGCTTCTTCAGTTTTAACACTGATTGGATTCCGAATAGCTGCTAAGCCAGCAGATAAAAAACATCCTTATGGTCATCAGCGATCAGAATACATTACAGGTATGATTATTTCTTTCATTATCTTGTTTGTGGGTGGACAATTTCTCATAACGTCAATTAAACGTATTTTGCAACCAGAAAGCTTGCAAACATCTTCTGTAATGTTCGTAATTTTGATTTTATCAATAGGTATCAAAGTCGCTCAAGGTTACTTTTATCAAGAAACAGCTCGACATATCAAATCTAAAACATTGTTGGCTAGTGCAAAAGACAGCTTTAACGATGTTTATACAACACTTACCGTATTCGTATCTGCTGGAATTGAGCATTTTACCGGCTGGCAAATCGATGGTTATACAGGGGTAATAATTGCTATCTTTATTCTTTTCAGCGGTGCTCAAATGATTAGCGGATTCATTAATGTTTTATTAGGAGACCGTCCAAATGAAGAAGAACTCAAATTAATAACGGATCATTTAGACAATCAGCAATTAATCATTGGCTACCATGACTTACTGATCCATAATTATGGCCCTGAGAAAAAATTTGCAACTGTTCATATTGAAATTGACGATAGGTGGAATCTAAATCGATCTCATAAAGTGCTCACTGGGATTGAAAAAGAATTTAAAAATAAATTAAAAATTAATTTAGTTTGTCACTTGGATCCAATTGCCGTTCGTAGTGAAGAACAACAAAAGGTATATAAACTTGTTAAAGAACTATTAAATTCCTATGAATTAAACTTACAATTACATGATTTTAGACTTGAAAATAAAGATGATCTACCTTTAATTCAATTCGACGTTGTCGTTCCAGAAAACATATCATTGACAAATGAACAGCTTTTAATCGGAATTGAAAAAGACATTAATCAAAAAATAGGCTCATATGCAATTGAACTCGTTTTTGATAGGACCTATTTATTGAAAAAATAAAAAGAAAATAACATTTTTTTAGATATTGTTTTATGTTTCAAGTGATTAACTCATTAGTTGTTGGGCCTATTTTAACCCTGACTATTTTATGCGAATCTGTTCAACCCAAAGACCGAACTTATTAATAATCTGATTTGTCAAATTAAGCTAGACAAAAAGGTGTTTACTGGCATTTAATGGATGCTTACTTTCTATCGAATTCAATTTTTAATCTTCGTAGCTATGTCATAACATCGATTTTTTGATTAGGCAAATTTAAACTAGACAATTAAAAAAGTTAATTAATAGATCACATCGTATTTATTTGATTTTTGCTAATAATTCACGACATAAACTAGTTCTATTAATTGACAAATAAATGAGCAGCTATTAAGATTTGCGTAAGGGTTATCAAAATAAAAATGGTATGTTAAAAATTGAGAGATATAAAGAAACCAATTTAGTGAATTTGGAAAAGCATGTTAACTAACTAGTATTTTATTTATAAGACAATACGAGATGAATGGAGGGAGAAAAATGAAATTTGAAGATATGAAAGGTGTGATTAAAAAAGGAGAATTTTCAGTTGAAAGTATTGAAAATTTATATGGTGATTATTATACCGTTAAGCTTAAAAACGATTCTGACATAACCTGGGTGCCAGGCGAGCACGGTATTTTTACTTTGCCAGGTAAAAAGATTGAAGGAAGAAAGTTCCGCCTTTTTTCAGTAGCCTCTATACCAGAAGAAGGGTTTATTTTAGTCGGTACACGGACTGGAAAAGAAATCAGTAGTTTTAAAAAAACGTTTTTAGCGATGGAGCCTAATGAAAAAGTTACATTACGTGGACCGTTCGGTTGGTTTAAGATTCAGGATGAAACCTCTCCAATTGTCATATTCGCAGGTGGCGTCGGCATAACACCAATCCGAGCATTGTTGAAGCAAATGGAGTTCAATACTGATCGACCAATAGAAGTAGTTTATTCAGCATCAGGATACCATTTATTTGGAGATGAAATCGAAAACATGGCAATGAACAATCCAATGATCCAGTTATATAAAATGGCTTCACGAGAAGAAACAGCTATAAAATTAGATGAATTAGTTGATCACTATGGCAATGCAGCTTATTACTATAACTCAGGGTCACCTGCTGTGTTGAGGTCAGTAAAAAAACGATATAGGGAAAAAGGAATCAAGAAAAATCGTATTATTTCGGATTTATTGCTAGGAGCTAAGTGACATTTAATAAAAGTACCGATAGATTTAAACGTAATGTATTTTCGTCATTTTTTATAATGAAGCACTCATTAGTGCTATTGAAGGCTGTGATGGATCAAAGTGTCCTATATAGTTAAAGCACAAATGAGTGAAACACTGAAAAGAAAAAGACAATATAAGTTCGAAAAAGTTTTATAAGACGGTATAGAAAAGTATAATGACGCTCTTAAACAGTTAGTAAATAAATAATCAGGAAGAAAAGGACAATATCAAGAATGGAACCATTTTTTTAAATAGAAGTATGAACACAAAAAATGAAATCTGATTGAATGAGATCCATTTATACAAAAAAGAAAATCCTTTTTGTTTACAAATTATTTTTTATGTGATAAATTAGATAACAATTAGAAAATGAATAGAAATACATAAGCTTTGAAAAGAAAGAGTAAGTACAGGATGTTTGTCAGAGAGTGTGCGGTTGGTGAGAGCACATAAACAAATGTATTGAACACATCTTTGAGCTAATCGGTGAAACCATTTTGGGAATAGCTGGATTCGGGAATCGCACCCGTTACAGTGCAAAAGTATGATAGTACTTTCTGAGTTTGATACTGTGAAGTATCAATAAATTGAGGTGGAACCACGTGAGGAAACTCCCGTCCTCTAGCATTATTGCTAGAGGACGGGAGTTTTTTTGTTTTCGGCTGAATGTTTTGCAAGATAAATTAAGTTTATATTTTTTAGTGTTGATAAATCAGTTGGATCACTCACCTGAAATTTTTGGAGGAATAGGGTTGCTTGTAGCCGTGTAAAGGATTCAATGAGAATTATAAAACGTTAACGCTTCAGCGATTACGGTTTGTTTGAAGCTTGAAAGCTTGAAGACTTCTTTTCAGGCTTCAGGCGTTCCCATGGCCCCACAAGCAAACCCGTCCATTCCAGAAGAAATTTCATTTTGAAGAATCCACACCCGTTGACCTAGAGTCAATAAATTATGGATTCGAAATTTTGAAAAATAGAGGAGGAATACAAGATGAAGAAAAAATCAATTAGCTTTTGGATGGTTGCTGCATTAAGGGCGGTACTTATGGGTGTCACAGTTTGCGGAACAGGTTAGGATACAAGTTCAGCGAATGAGACAAGCCAATTAGAAGAAATTCAAGAAAAAGGAAAATTTGATGGTGCAACAAAACCTTACTTTTCCTCATATCCTTAAAATTCTTCAAAAGATGAAAAGTAACGTCCGATGTCTTTTGCTTGATGAGCATCAGAACCTGTTTCATAATTCAGTCCAATTTTTTTGGCATACATCATCATGTCGGCGTTTGGATAAGTCTTCTTATAAAGGGGCTTATCCATTCCAGAAAAATTATAGTCTAATCGGTAATGATTCATTTTAGCTAGATCCATTAATGCTTCCCACTGTATAGAATCTTCAACTGTATAAGCTTTTTGGAATTTATGAATCAAGTTCAGATGGCCAATCTTTTTAGGTGTCCATTCGCCGAAAGGAAGAGACAGTGCTTTGGTTAGCGTTTCTTCATAACGACGGTACATTGTTTCAAAGCCGATGGATGTTCCTTTTTGGATAAAAGAATCACTGTCATAGTCGATGCAGAAATAGTCATTGGGTTTTAATTGAAGAAAGTGAACACTCAATATCGAATATTTAATGCATTCCGGATACTTTTTCAAAAAATCAATTGTCTCTTTTTCATGACCTTCAATATAATCTACTTCGAATCCGATATGGATACGAATCATTTCCGCATACTTGTATTGCATATCTTTCAAGGTACTTATATAGCGTTCCACATCTTCCATTCTCATAGCGCTGTCCTTTGTTGGAACAGAGTCTTTGATTGGCAAAGGTGCGTGTTCGGTAAAGGTCAATTCTTTCAATCCCTTTAATATTGCTTCTTCTATATACATTTCTATCGAATCAGACGAGGCATGTGGGCAATAATTTGTATGGATATGATTGTCTCTTTTCATTTTTTTCTCCTTTTTAAAAAGTAAAATTAAAAAATTTAAGATATTCCTATTTAGCTATAGTACCATGCCTTTAAAATTGGATGAAATAGTTTCTCATTTAGAGAAGAGAATTAGTAAAATAAATTAAATAAAATAGGAGTGAGACAACTATGAATCAAATCAGGATGAACCAGGACTTAATGAAAATAAAGCAGCAAGAGATGGGATTTCTGAATCATTTTCAGCAACGTAATTATGAGTTGATTGATTTAGGGCTAGTCGAATCCTTTCAATGGAAGGATTTATCTCAAGATGATTTACATTTGATGGAACGTCGGCATAAATGGGAAAGAAACGGCACATTGTTTGCTTTACGTAGCGACTGGACGAATGCAATTGTGCGCTACCGTAAGAAGTACCAGTTACATGCTGATAAGATTGCTTATGTTGGATCGGTTTATACAGTTGATAGTGAGCGCAAACAACTGGGGGTCGAGATCTTTTCAGCGGATGTGAAGGAACAGTTTAAGGTTTTGGAGGATATGATTTGTTTCTTGCAACAGGAACTGCATACGACACTTTCAGTAGGAGTCATCAGTCATAACATGTTATTAAAAAAACTTTTAAACAAAGATGAACATGAGGATGAATTGGTTCAGCAATACATTAGGGACAGAAACTATGATGCATTGGGTTCTCGTTTAGGGAAAGACCATCTGTTAGTTAGGTTGATGAAAGAAGCCCCTGCTGATCAAGGGGACTATTTAAAGAAACACTTTCCTGAATTAGCGGATCAATTAAAGGAAATCGAGCAGTGGCAAGATCAATTAGATTCATTGGGAGTCGAGTATGTTTATTCTGATTTATTAGCTGTCCCTGTGCAATCTTATTACAAAGGAATTTTTATCCACGTTTATGAAAAAAATGCAGTGAATCCCATTGGATCTGGAGGACAGTATACGAGTTCTTCAAAAGCTTTCGGAATGGCGATAACAATTTAAGGGGAGTGTCAGCATGATAACAATTGCTTTATCAAAAGGAAGACAACTGAAAGATTTCATCAACTACCTTGATTCCATTCAGTTGACTGAATGGTCAACTGCATTGAAATCAGTATCAAGAGAGCTAGTCGTCCTTATAGAAGATATTCGGTTTTTGCTTGTTAAAGGA
This sequence comes from Carnobacterium sp. ISL-102, assembly GCF_018612935.1. Classification (NCBI taxonomy): domain Bacteria; kingdom Bacillati; phylum Bacillota; class Bacilli; order Lactobacillales; family Carnobacteriaceae; genus Carnobacterium; species Carnobacterium sp. ISL-102. The sequence continues at coordinate 12,563 of NZ_JAGGRF010000028.1, forward strand.
GAAGATGTTCCAGTTTATGTGGAAGAGGGGATAGCCGATTTAGGAATAACCGGGAGTGATGTATTGTTTGAACAAAATCGAACGCTTAATAACTTAATGAACTTACCATTTGGTTATTGTCATTTTGCTTTGGCCAGCAAGCATCCTCAGAACGAGTATCCAATAGTGGCAACTAAGTATGTACACTACACGCAGCGTTATTTTGATACCATCATGCAACCCGTCAAAATTATTGCCTTGAAAGGTTCCGTTGAATTGGCTGCGACGATCGACATGGCGGATGCTATCATGGATATCGTTCAATCCGGGACCACTTTGCGTGAAAATGGGTTGAGCGAACAAGTAAGACTAGACGAGATAAATGCTCGCCTTATCTCCAACAAACATGCCTATTTTTCAAAGTATGAGGAAATCCAAAAAATTATTAATGTATTGAAGGTGAATTGATGTATACAGCAGAAGAATTTAAAAACAAGTATAAATCTGCAAATCAGACCGATCTTTCCAAGGCTAAAGCGGTAATGGATATCATCCATGAAGTTCAGGAAAGAAGGGATGACGCACTTATTGATTACGCTAGACAATTTGATGGAGTAGAATTGGATTCGGATCAGCTGGAAGTTCCAATTGCGGAAATGAGAAAAGCTTACAATGAATTGGACAGCGAACTGCGCGATGCATTGGAAGAAGCGTATAAACAAATCTATAAGTATCAAGAGTCCATTAAATGGTCAACCATGCCGAAGTCAGAACTTTATCAAAATATTCAGCCGTTAAATCGAATAGGGATTTATGTGCCTGGTGGAAAAGCAAGTTATCCGTCAACGGTATTGATGACAGCCACCTTAGCTAATGTAGCTGGAGTGAGAGAAACAATCATTGTCACTCCTCCTCAACCGGGCGGAATCAATAAGACTACATTAGCTGCCTGCTTTATTGCCCAAGTCGATCATGTCTATCAATCAGGTGGAGCTCAGGGCATAGCTGCAATGGCTTACGGAACTGAAACGATTCCAAAGGTTGATAAAATAGTAGGTCCCGGAAACCAGTACGTAGCGTTGGCAAAGAAACTGGTATATGGCGATGTCGGAATTGATTCTATTGCAGGACCTTCCGAAATCGTTTTGGTAGTGGATGAGACTGCTAACGAAGAATGGGTAGCCTTGGATGTGCTGGCTCAGGCTGAACACGATGAGATGGCTCGTACATTTTTAATCAGTACTAATAAAGAAAAGTTGACCGCTATTAAATCAGAAATTGACAAGCAAAAACTGAAGCAAAGCCGGTTAAGTGTCATCAACGGAAGTCTGAAAGACCATCACTATCCAATTTTGACTAGTGGCAAACGAGAAACTATTGAAATCGTGAACCTGATTGCTGGAGAGCATGTATCCATTCAGACAAAGAACGCTGAAGAGTACATTTCTGAAATAAAAACAGCGGGAGCTCTTTTTATTGGTCCGTATTCACCAGAAGCAATCGGGGACTATGTTGCAGGTCCTAGTCATGTTCTGCCAACCAATGGAAATGCTCGATTTGCCAATGGATTGACGGTGAACGACTTTCTGCGAACCAATTCTGTGATCCAGTTGAAAAAAGAGACGTTCCAAAAAATGGCTCCTTTCGGCATGCGTATTGCAAAGGAAGAAGAATTACAAGCGCACCATGATTCTCTTGCTGTCAGGTGGAAGGAGGAAGAAAAATGATTCGTATCCACAAAAATGAAAGTCCGTACCGTTCATTGACAGATGAAGAATTGCAAGAAATTGTGCTAAAAACGCCTTTCAATCAATATGGGGATGATGAGTACAAACATCTGGCGAAGGTGTACGCAGAATTATATGGACTGGATCCTGAATTGGTCAGTTTCGCCAATGGCTCAGATGAATGGATCCAAAAATGTATGATGGTTCTAGGAACGGGTCCTGTAATGACTTTTGAGCCAGATTTTTCAATGTACGAAGAATACGCCAAACAATTGAAGCGTCCTATCCATAAGGTGGAGTGTAACGAGGATGGATCATTTGATTATGCAAGTACACTTGTACAGATGGAAAAAATCAAACCATCATTTTTCATCTTTTCCCAGCCGAACAATCCGCTTGGTATGCTTCATCCAGATGGATTTGCCCAGGCTGCGGCGGATTTGATGCAAGAACTGAATGGGTATTTGATTATCGATGAAGCTTATATGGACTTCGCGGAACAACAATCCGTTCGTCCAGTAGGGGAGCATGTTATTGTCATGCAGACACTTTCCAAAATATATGGTTTGGCGGGTTTGCGCATCGGAATAGTGACCAGCAGTTCGGCAACGATGACTTTGTTGAATTCGGTCGCTCACCCTTATCCGATAAATACTTTATCTATTAATATAGCCGCATACTTATTCGAAAATACAACTAAACTGGAAACCTTTATGAACCATCAAAGAAAGTTAGCTGGAAAATTGAAAGATATTTTTAAGAAAGAAGTCAGCGATGTGATGACTGTGCTACCAAGTCAAGCGAACTTCGTTTTTACTTACGGTGAAGTTGCCTTGGAATTAGGAAAGTACATTCAACAAAGCGGATTTCAGCCGAGAACATATCCTGATTCGTCCCATCCGTTGCTGCAGAAAGCTGTCCGCTATTCAATAGCGACAGATGAACAATTAACGCAACTTGAATCAATTATAAAAGAATGGAGAATAAGACTATGACAGTATTTATAGAACGCAATACCAAAGAAACAAAAATCAGGATGTCGTTGAAACAAGGTTTCGATCCGTCTAGCATTGAAACAGGAGTTGGTTTTTTAAATCATATGCTGAATTTATTTGCTTTTCACGGCCATTTTGTACTAAATTTGACAGTCGATGGGGATATAGATGTGGATGCTCATCATACGACTGAAGATGTTGGCATCGTATTGGGACAATTGTTGGCTGAATTGGGGAAAGAAAAAGAGCGTATGACACGCTATGGTACAGCTTATGTACCGATGGACGAAACATTGGCTCGATCAGTGACCGATATCAGCGGACGCCCATACTTGCACTTTGATGCAGATTTTTCAAAAGCGACTGTTGGAACGTTTGATGTGGAGCTGGTTAAAGAGTTTTTCTATGCGGTCGTCATTCATGCCCGATACACGACCCATCTTGATTTAATCAGGGGAGGAAATACGCACCATGAAATTGAGGCTTTGTTCAAAGCATTTGCCCAAAGTGTTCGGATAGCGCTGAGCGATTCAGGTGTCGACCGTCTACCCTCTTCTAAAGGAGTGATTGAATGATAGCGATCATGGATTATGGTTTGGGAAACATTGCTAATTTAACCAATGCCATCCGTTTTCTGGGCTATGAGGTAGAAGTAACCAAAGACGAAGATGCCCTTCGGCAGGCAGACACTATTATCCTGCCAGGTGTTGGACACTTTAAAGATGCGATGGAACGAATTCACGCACAAAAATTAGTTCCTTTATTGAATGAGTTAAAAGAAACCAAACGATTGGTGGGGATTTGCCTTGGCATGCAGTTGTTGTTTGAGCACAGTGAAGAAGGTAATGTCGACGGTCTTGGCTACCTGCCTGGTACAGTTGAAAGAATCATTAGCCCGCACCCTGTACCACATCTCGGATGGAATGCGTTGCACTCAACTCTTCCAAGTTTAAATGGTGATGTGTATTTCATTCATTCCTATAAAGCAGTCACCAAGGAAAATATTGTCGCTACAGCTGATTATGGGCAAGAAGTGGTAGCAATTGTGCAAAAAGATAACATTTTAGGTATTCAATTCCATCCTGAAAAAAGCGGAAAAATAGGATTGGCGATTTTAAATCAAGCACTTCAAGGAGGATTTGAATGATTGAGATATGGCCAGCAATCGATTTGATCGACAATAAAAGTGTCCGCCTGACAGAGGGGGATTATGCAACCAAAGAAGAAATGAAACGAACGCCTGAAGAAGCGATTGCTTTTTACACTCAATATCCTCAAGTCACACGTATCCACATTGTTGATTTGATGGGAGCGGTCAAGAAACAGCCAACTTCTAGCGCTTATATCGAGACACTCTTGAAAAAAAGTACCGTTCCGATAGAAATAGGTGGGGGGATCCGATCTGAAAAGACCATCTGGCATTACCTTGAAGCAGGAGCTTCTTATGTCATTGTTGGAACCAAAGGTCTTCATGATAGAGAATGGCTCGCCGAAATGACCACACGTTATCCCGGAAAGATTTACTTGGGACTTGATGCGAAAGGCGAGAAAGTCGCATTGAATGGCTGGACAGAAGTCAGTGAACAGACCATTTACGAGGTGGTCGAATCGGTAAATGATTTGCCTTTAGGAGGAATCATTTATACAGATATTACAAAAGATGGAAAAATGGGGGGTCCAAATGTGGAGTTGACCGGTGCATTAGCCAGGTTTTCCAAACACCCTATCACGGCTTCAGGCGGCATACGCAGTCTTGAAGATATCCAGAAATTAGAGAAATCTGGTGTTGCTGCAGCGATTGTTGGAAAAGCAGCCAACACGTATGCTTTCTGGGAGGGATTAGACGATGATTAAAAAACGGATCATTCCTTGCTTGGATGTAAAAGACGGCCAAGTGGTCAAGGGTATTCAATTTAAACAATTAAGAGAAATTGGCGATCCGGTTAAAATGGCGAAACAATACAATGCCCTCGGAGCGGATGAACTGGTCTTTTTGGATATTTCTGCAACGGAAACCGGACACGCACTCATGCTTGATGTCATCCGCAAGACAGCAAAGGAATTGTTTATTCCTTTAACTATCGGCGGTGGAATTAAAAATCTGGAAGACATCTCCCGGTTACTCAATGCAGGAGCGGATAAAGTCAGCTTGAATTCTGCTGCATTGGCAAATCCTTCGTTCATTAAAGAGGCTAGTGAGAAGTTTGGCTCGCAATGCATCTGTATTGCGATCGATGCACAATGGGAACCCGAAGAAGAAGACTGGTTCTGCTATACTCATGGCGGGAAAAAACAGACATCTAAGCGAACGCTCGAATGGGTAAAAGAAGTTGAGGCGTTAGGTGCTGGAGAACTACTGGTCACCAGTATGGATTACGATGGAATGAAACAAGGTTTTGATCATCGTCTATTAAGGTTAATTGAACAAGCCGTTCATATTCCTGTTATTGCTTCTGGAGGTGGCGGGAACGCTCAGCACTTTGCAGAGTTATTCAAAGAGACCAATGTATCTGCTGGATTGGCCGCTTCTATTTTCCATGATGAAGAAGTCTCGATTGCTGAAGTAAAAGACGGCTGTTCAAAGAAAGGAGTATCGATGCGTTATGTCTAATTACGATGATTTGAAGCCTGATTTTTCCAAAGGGTTATTGACGGTTATCTTGCAACATTACACGAATAAAAATGTCTTAATGGTTGGGTACATGAATGAAGAGGCTTTCGAAATGACAAAAAAAGAAGAAGTCGTTTGGTTTTATTCTAGAAGCAAAGAGAGGCTGTGGAAAAAAGGCGAAAGCAGTCAGAATGTCCAATATGTAAAAGAAATGTATTTGGATTGCGATCAAGATGCATTGCTCATAATGGTAAACCCAGCAGGCCCAACGTGTCACCGAAATACGGAAAGCTGTTTTGATGTCGCTCCAGCGTTTACGCTGAAAGATATCGAGCAAACGATTCAAGACCGGGAAAAAGAAAAAGCAGGAGATTCCTACACAAATTACCTGTTAACAGAAGGAATCGATAAAATAGCCAAAAAATTTGGTGAAGAAGCAGTTGAAGTCATCATTGCCGCAAAAAATGCAGACAAAAAAGAAACTGCCAATGAAACAGCTGACTTGTTGTACCACCTTGGAGTCTTGCTGCATGATCAAGGCATCGATGTTGATGATGTTGCCACAGTATTGGCAGAGCGCCATCAAAAAAGCAACAATTTTAAAGGTGAACGAAAAGATATAGACGTCTGGTAAATAGTAAGCACGCCGCAAAAAATTGAAAGAATTTTTTTAACCTAAATGAATCTCTTTTTGTAATTTCATTGAGTAATGAGTATTGCGGACCATTTGAGCCACTTGTGCGGAAAAGTGAGCCAGTGAATGCGGAATTTAGAGCC
>NZ_JAGGRF010000029.1:0-58262 GCF_018612935.1 Carnobacterium sp. ISL-102
ACTTGATTCATATGTGTGAAGATATCTCCTACTAATTCAGTGAATACTTCATACATATAGAGTTGTATAGACTCCTCTGTAGCGATTAAATCGCTCGATTCCTTTATTATTTCATATAATTTTGTTATAATTCTATCCATAAGAAGGCCTCTTTCATCTATGTATTTGCCGCTCAGCATACATTTATGATAGAACGCCTTCTTTCTTTTTGCTAGTAAAAAATAAAATCATCTCGAGAACTATTTTACACATACTCATCTCATTGGACAAAAAAAGATGAACTATGTTGCATTCATCTTTTTTGCTGTTCTATTTAATTTTATTCTTTTTCTAATTTTTTACCTAATTCAATAATGTATTCATTTAACGAATCTTTAATTTCTGGATGTTTTAGACCATATTGAATACTTGTTTTTAAAAAACCAAATTTATCTCCAACATCGTAACGAATCCCTTTGAACTCATGAGCAAATACACGTTGAGTTTTATTTAACGTATCGATTGCATCTGTTAATTGGATTTCATTTCCAGCTCCTGGTTCTTGTGTTTCTAAAATATCAAAAATTTCAGGAGTTAATAAATAACGACCAATAATCGCTAAATCACTTGGTGCATCTTCCGGTTTTGGTTTTTCAACAAAACGACGCACATTATACGTTGTTTCATCTACTTGCCCTTCAACATCGATGATTCCATATTTAGATGTTTCTTCATGCGGTACTTTCATCACTGCAATATTGGATGCATGCGTTTTGTCATAACCATTGATCAATTGTTTCGTTAATGGGACCTCGTCTTCCATTAAGTCGTCTCCAAGCATAACGACGAATGGTTCATTTCCAACAAATGCTTTAGCTTGCAAGACAGCATCGCCCAAACCTTTTGGATACGATTGGCGGACAAAAAATAAATTCAAACCTGTTGTTTCTTCAACTAATTCTAACAGTTCCATTTTACCTTTAGATTTTAAATTAGCTTCTAGTTCTGGATTAGAGTCAAAGTGATCTTCAATAGGTCGTTTACTTTTTCCCGTTACAATCAAAATATCTTCAATTCCTGAATTGATTGCTTCTTCGACGATAAATTGAATCGTTGGTTTATCTACGATCGGCAACATTTCTTTAGCCATTGCTTTTGTTGCTGGTAAAAATCTTGTTCCTAATCCTGCTGCCGGGATAACCGCTTTACGTACTTTTTGCATATGTTGTATACCTCCAATTGATTAGATTATTTTATTATTTTACTTTTTATGCTTCCGATTTACCATCCCGTTTCATTAAAGAAACGATGATGTCTTCCACGTTAGCTCCATTATACAATACTTCGTAAATTGCTGCAGTAATTGGCATTTCAATTTCTTTTTGCTTGGCTAACTCATAGGCTGCTTTTGTCGTTGCAATTCCTTCTACAACCATCCCCATACTTTCAAGAACTTCTTTCAAGCTGTTGCCTTTGCCTAACATGTGTCCAGCTCTCCAGTTTCTAGAATGGACACTTGTACAAGTAACGATCAAGTCTCCTACGCCGCTTAATCCTATGAAAGTCATAGGATCTGCTCCAAAAGCGACCCCTAAACGGCTTATTTCAGCCAATCCTCTAGTCATCAAAGCCGCTTTTGCATTATCGCCATAGCCTAATCCTTGCAATGCTCCAGCTCCTACTGCAATGATGTTTTTCAAAGCAGCACCTAGTTCAACCCCAATAATATCGTTATTCGTATATACCCTAAAGTAATCATTCATAAATAAGTCCTGTACTACCTTAGCAGCCTCTTCATTTGTTGAAGCTGCTGTAATCGTTGTTAAATCCTTGACTGCTACTTCTTCAGCGTGACTGGGACCGGATAAAACTACAACTGCTTGTCGTTTGCTTTCTGGGATTTCTTCTTCTAAAATTTCTGAAATGCGTTTATGACTCTCTTGCTCCAAACCTTTACTCGCATGAACAATAACGACTGGCTTAGTTAAAAGGGGGGCAATCATTTTCGCCACCTCACGAATCGCTTTTGTTGGGATCACAAAAACAATGACTTCTGCGTCCTTAATTGCTTCTTCAAGATGAGAAGTTGCTCTAATATTCTCTGCTAAAACGACAGAAGGCAAATAAAGTTTGTTCGTATGTTTAAGATTGATTTCAGCTATTTGTTTTACATTATGGCTCCATAAACGAACATCATTGCCATTTCCTTCTAACACCATTGCTAAAGCCGTTCCCCAAGAACCTGCTCCTAAAACAGCTACCTTCTTTGACATCTTATTTAGGCTCCTTTAGCTTAATTGCTTGCTTTTTTTTTTGAAAACTTGTTCTTTTTTTGTTGATTCATTCCATCTGTGTAATATGGAACAGGTGGATAATCTCCTCTTCTATGAATCCATAGATAAATCGCTGCTGCAAATAAGACTACTGATAAAGCTTGCGACACACGAATCAAATCAAAAATCCATAAGCTGTCTGTTCTAAGACCTTCAATAAAGAAACGTCCAAATGAATACCAAAGTACGTAACTCAATACAACTTCACCTTGTCGCAGTAAATGATTTTTATTGCGCAACACACTAATTACAATAAAGCCGGTTAGGCTCCATAATGATTCGTAAAGAAACGTAGGGTGGTAGTAAACGCCGTTAATTTCCATTTGATTGATAATAAACTCAGGTAAAAACAACTTCTCTAAAAATGATTTAGTTACTTCTCCGCCATGTGCTTCTTGGTTCATAAAATTTCCCCAGCGGCCAATAGCTTGAGCAAGCAAAACATTAGGCGCCAAAATATCTAGCATTAACCATATTGGAATGCTTTTCTTTTTTGTGTACCAATATACCGTTAATCCTCCAGCAATCAAGCCGCCATAGATCGCTATACCGCCATTCCAAATCGCCACGATCTGGTCGGGATTTTCAAGATAATAGCCTAATTCAAACAACACATAATACAATCGTGCTCCAATAAAAGCTATTGGTAGGGCCCAAAGAGCCATATCCACGACATGATCTCCTGCGATTCCTCTTTTTTCTGCTTCTCGTATACTTAAAAAAATAGCCGAAAATATACTTAAAGCAATAATGACTCCATACCAATATATCTCCAAGGGTCCAAATGAAAAGGCAATTGGATCAATGATCCCTAAAAAACTGTTCATCTTCTAATCTCCATCCTTACTATTCAAGCGAATTTTTTTTGATTAACTTTTCTAAATTTCGTTCAAAGGTTTCGGTAGCATTATACCCCATATTTTTTGCTCTGGTATTCATAGCTGCACTCTCAATAATAACGGCTAAGTTTCGTCCCGTTTTAACCGGGATTGAAATTTTTGGAACATCTACATCTAAAATGCGTTTCTTTTCTTCTCCACTGCCGAGTCTATCATATGTTTTTTCTTTGTCCCATAATTCTAAGTTGACGACTAAATTAACTATTTTACTTAATCGAATTGAACCAACACCAAACAAATTCACAACATCTATAATACCGATTCCGCGAATCTCAAGTAAATGACTCAAAATTTCAGGTGGTTCTCCCACAATTTTTCTGCCATCCATCATGTACATTTCAACACGATCATCTGCTACTAAGCGGTGTCCTCTTTGAATCAACTCTAAGGCTGTTTCACTTTTACCCACACCGCTGTCTCCTGTGATCATAACGCCCATTCCATATATGTCTACCAATACACCATGCATAGATATTCGCTCAGCCAACTGTGCTTCTAGAAAATTCGTCAGATTGCTCGATAACCGCGTAGTGGATTGATTAGAACCCAGTAAAGGAATGCCTTTTTCAGTGGTTGCTTGGATCAATTCTTTTGGAGGTGTTAAACCTCTTGCAACGAGAAAAGCAGGAGTATCCGGCTGACACAATCTTTGCATGATGATCAACCGTTCATCACTGGTCATCTGTTCAGAAAAGGATATTTCCGTTTTGCCAAATAACTGGATCCGCTTTTGTGGATAATAATTAAAATATCCAGTGAGTTCTAGACCTGGACGTGAAATATCATCTGTTACAATTTTACGATCAAGAAATTCCTCTCCGTTATGTATTTTTAAATCCAGAGAGTCTACTAATTGTTTTACAGTTACACTTTTGGCCATAATTTTTTCTCCTTTGTTTTAAATTCTTTTTTTATTTCACTTTTTATTATTTGATTTTTTTCGCTTTAAACTACTACATGATTTCTATTTTACCATTTTAATGATTCCGTTTAAAGGAAATCAAAAGAAAACCTATTCAAAAAAATAAAATGCGTTAAGAATATTTGTTTTTATTTTAGGTAATAAAAAAGAATCAAGACAAAATTGTCCCGATCCTTTTTTGCTTATTAAGGTTGTCTTAATTGGTTATTTATCAACATGTTGACTAATGACACTATCATAGCAATCAGCATAGTTGCTCCAAACGATGAAAATTCAAAACCGCTCCCTACGATGGCAGATGTTAAACTCAACATTCCTGCATTTATAACAATAGTAAACAATCCCAGAGTTAATATCGTAATGGGCAATGACAAGATGAACAACACCGGTTTCACAGCCATATTCAGTAGTGCCAATACAATACTAGCCCCTAACGACACCCAAATGTTTTCCACATAGAACATATTTTGCAAAAAACCGGCTAAGGCTAAGAAGAGCACTGCATTAACGATAATTTTTTGCAGAAATCTCACTAAAAGTCACTCCAGTCTTCCTCTTCAACTTTATCAGCTTCTTTGCGTGATGCTGGTTTTTCTGGTTGCTTATTTCCTTGATTAAATCCGTGAGCAGTAGAATCTTTCGGATCGTTAGACCTAGGTGCTTCAGGCATCACTATAGCCAGAACGATATAAAGAATAAACGGTGAGCCCGCTCCAATCAAAGTTGCTGCACCATAAATAATGCGGAGTAATGTTGGGTCGAAACCAAAATATTCAGCAATTCCAGCTAGTACCCCACTCACCATTTTATTATCTCTTGATTTTGTTAATTTTTTCATATCTATTCGCCTCACTTATTTTTTGGATTTTATTCTGCTTCTTTCAACAAGATATTTCCTGTTGTTGTTTCTAATTTTAACATTAATAGTTGCGTATCTGTTATTCTTCTAAACTCTAGCAGTTGGCTTATACGGTCTTTTCTTTCTTTCAGAATCTCAAGATTTTCAACACGGGTTTGAATGGTTCCTAAATTACTTTTTGCTTCGCCTTCGATACTATAATTTTTAGGGAAAGCTACTTTAACACTTCCATTGACCGAAGAAGCTGTCATACGGGTCAAGTCCTCGCCTTCTAACGTAACTTTTACAGTTCCATTAACTGTTGACAGATTTCCGCTCTTGATTTCACCTTGTACAACGATTCCACCGTTTACGCTTTTTACCATTAAATCTCTCACCGTGCTATCAACTACTGTAACAGTTCCATTGACGCCATCTGTTTCCAACATTGTAGCTGTAAGATTTTGGAAAAATACATTTCCATTCGTACATTTAACATAAAAATCTTTTCCTTCAAAATCTTCAAATTTCACATTTCCATTCAATAAATTGATTGCTGTATGATCGTAGATTCTTTCAGGAAGGTAGAAGGTTACGTCACAACGTATCCGCTTATTCGGAACATGGAATAACATTTTTTCGTCCGTTACTTCAACAGTGCTTCGTTTTTCAAAAGCTTCTAAAGGAGTTGCTGTATCTAACTTGCCGTAGATTTTAATCTCTGCTTCTACTTTGATATCTTGACTGTCCCAACTTTTAAATAATACATTTCCGTTTGCAACCTTTACATCTAGAATGGATGCAGAACTTTCAGGATAATTAAATTCGTGAGTGAACTTAGTTGAAGCTAGACCAGGAATACGAACATTTACATCTTTCCAATCCATACTTTCCATTACGGTTGAGAAGGTATTTTTCATGAACTTACCAAATTGATTTCCAGTGTCTACTACTCTACCCGTTACCTGGTTCAATGTTTCGTCCATTGTTTCTTTCCAATCTTCAGGTATTTCGAATTTTTCTGAAATTTGTTTTTTTTGTGTTCCCCATTGTTTTCTCTTCACCGTTTTCAACTGATTTTCTAATTCCGCTTTATCTTCTTCTAGATCTTCTAGTTGCGCTTTTAATTCATTGACTTCGTTTTTCATTTGTTTCATTTCTGGTAACTTTTCAGCATTTAACTCTTCTAGATCTTCTTTTGTTTCAAGCACCATTAACTTTTCTTGGATCAATCTAAGTTTGCTTTTGATCGTAGCAATTTCCAAGTTTTTTTCATCTAATTTAACAGAGTAAGAGGATGCTTCATTGGATAACCTCTCTAAAATCTTTTCAAGCTGCTCGCGATCTTTTTGTTCTTCTTTCGAAAAATCTCCATTTTGAACATCTTCTTCTGATTTTGGGAATTCAGGAATATTATTTGACTCTTCAAATTGAGTTTCTTCTGGATTTTCAGATGAAACAGTTGAAGTAGTTTTTTGTTCTTCAGTTTGAGAATACGCTTGTTCTTTCTTGATCGCTTCTTTGCCTTCTTTTTTTGCTGCATTCTCTAATAAAATTAAAGCTTCTTCAGTAGAGATGATTCCTTGCTTAACTAGTTCAAGTATTCTTTCTCTTTGTTTCATGGTCAATTCCTCCTTAAATTCTTCTAATTTATTTAGTAGTGATAGATAATGGTTAGCTGCTGTTTTTTATACTGTACTTTGTTCTTATCGTCATTATGCGTCATCTAAAGAAGTTTGTCATAGGACTTAAGTACGATTTTCTGGTCGTTATATAGTCTCAATGGGAGGCCAACTTTTCACATTTAGTTTAACATGAAACAAAACATTTTAAAAAAGAAACACTTTACATTAGAATCGTTCAGCAAATAGTGTTAGCACTACGAAATAATTTTTTTCCTAAATGGGCTGGTTTGTTTATGCAGCACAAAAATTATAGCTCTTAAAAAAAAAGATAAACCAAACTGTAATGAAACAGCTTGGTTTATCTTTTTTGAGATTTTTTAATTTTAAAGCATAAGGTTACATTTTTTCTCTTTTTTTATCTCTTTTTAAGATTTCATCTAGGTACTTACCAGTATAGCTTTTTTTCACCTTTGCTACTTCTTCCGGTGTGCCTGTAGCGACGATAGTACCACCTCCAGCACCACCCTCTGGTCCTAAATCGATCACGTAGTCAGCCGTTTTAATTACATCTAAATTATGTTCAATGACTAAAACAGTATTACCAGCTTCTACTAATCGGTTTAACACCACTAGTAAACGTGCGATGTCATCTGTGTGCAAACCTGTCGTAGGTTCATCCAAGATATAGAAATTATCGCCATTTGAACTTTTGCGTAATTCACTAGCTAACTTCATTCGTTGTGCTTCCCCACCTGATAACGTCGTGGCAGGTTGACCAAGTGTCACATAGCCTAATCCTACATCAATAATAGTCTGAAGCTTTTTACGGATCTTAGGAACATTCTCAAAAAAGACAACAGCTTCCTCTACTGTCATATTCAGCACGTCAGAGACATTTTTACCTTTGTATCTAACTTCCAAAGTTTCTGAGTTGTAGCGTGTACCATGGCATATTTCACATGGTACATACACATCAGGAAGGAAATGCATTTCAATCTTTAAAATCCCATCTCCTCTGCAAGCTTCACAACGTCCGCCTTTTACATTAAAACTAAAACGTCCTTTTTTATACCCTCTTATTTTAGCTTCATTCGTTTGAGCGAATAAATCGCGGATATCGTCAAATACACTTGTGTATGTTGCTGGGTTACTTCGAGGCGTACGCCCAATCGGACTTTGATCAATATCAATGACTTTTTCTAATCCTTTATGCCCTTCAATCGATTTATATTTTCCAGTTTTTTGTTTTGAACGATTTAAATCACGAGACAATGTTTTTTTCAAAACAGCATTGACTAAAGAGCTTTTACCCGATCCCGAAACGCCCGTAACGGCTATAAAACGACCTAGTGGAAAATCGACATCCACATTTTTTAAGTTGTTTTCAGCTGCCCCAATAACGCGAATGGCACCTCTGTCCTCTGCTCTTCGCTCTTTTGGAACAGGTATAAATTTTTTCCCAGATAAATAAGCACCCGTTAGGGAATTCTTACTATGAGCGACTTCTTCAGGTGTTCCGATAGCCATGATTTCGCCACCTTTTTCACCAGCACCTGGACCTATGTCGATCAAATAATCCGCTGCCATCATTGTGTCTTCATCGTGTTCAACTACAATCAGCGTATTTCCTAAATCACGCATTTTTTTTAACGATTCAATGAGTCGATTGTTATCTCTTTGATGGAGTCCAATTGAAGGTTCATCTAATATATATAAGACACCTGATAAATTAGATCCAATTTGGGTTGCTAAACGAATACGTTGAGCTTCTCCCCCTGATAGCGTTCCAGCCGTTCGACTGAGTGTTAGGTAATCTAATCCAACATTTTTCAAGAAAGACAAACGATCATTTACTTCTTTCAAGATAGGTTTTGCTATCATCTTTTCTTGCTCAGACAGAGACAGGTCAGCAAAAAATTGAATGGAATTCTCAATAGGATATTCGCAGACTTCTCCAATATCTTTTCCAGCTACTTTTACTGATAACGCTTCTGGACTTAATCTTTTTCCACCGCACGTTTGACAAGTTAACTCATTCATATACAATCGCATTTGATCTCTTGTATAATCACTACTCGTTTCACGGTAACGTCTTTCAATGTTCGTCAGTATGCCTTCAAAAGGAATATCTACATCACGCATACCGCCAAAATCATTTTTATGATGAAAATGGAATAATGCTCCTTTTGAACCGTACAAAACTAATTCTTGATCTTTTTGCGGCAACTCTTCAAACGGAATCGTTTGATCAATTTTAAAATGTTTGCACGCTTGTTTTAACATCTGTGGATAGTAGTTCGAACTGATTGGATTCCAGGGCAAAATAGCTCCATCTTTTAACGATAAACTTCTATCCGGAACAATCAAATCGATATCCACTTCTAATTTAACACCTAAACCATCACAATCAGGACAAGAACCAAAGGGTGAATTAAATGAAAATAATCGAGGTTCTAATTCGCCTACACTAAATCCGCAGTGAGGACATGCATAGTGTTCACTAAATAGAACTTCCTCTTGCCCTATAATATCGGCAATTGCATACCCTTCTGCTAAGCGTAAAGCTGCTTCAAAAGAATCAAATAAACGTGAGCGAATACCCTCTTTTACTACGATTCGATCGATAACAATTTCAATATCGTGTTTTTTATTTTTTTCCAACTCGATATCATCGGAAATATCGTACATTTCTTTATCTACACGTACACGTACGTAGCCTTCAGATTTAATTTTATCAAAAATTTTCTTGTGCTGTCCTTTTTTACCAGTGACAATTGGCGCTAATAGTTGAATCTTAGTTTGCTCAGGATACTCCAGTATACGATCCACCATTTGTTCAACAGACTGACTAGAAATTTCAGTGCCATCGTTCGGACAAATAGGATGGCCTATACGAGCATAGAGCAATCTTAAATAATCATTGATTTCGGTAACCGTTCCAACGGTTGAACGTGGATTTTTGCTAGTTGATTTTTGATCGATAGCGATAGCTGGACTTAGTCCTTCTATGCTATCTACGTCTGGTTTATCCATTTGACCAAGAAATTGACGGGCGTAAGCTGAAAGACTTTCAACATAACGTCTTTGTCCTTCCGCATATAGAGTATCAAAAGCTAAAGAACTTTTACCAGACCCTGATAATCCTGTCACTACAACTAATTTATCTCTAGGTATAGTTACATCAATATTTTTCAGGTTATGTGAACGAGCACCCTTGACCGTAATTTTATCATGTGCCATATACTTACTTCCTTTTTTGTTTATTTTTTTTCATTTCTAATTTGTTTATACATTTAATTTAATGAGAACACAAAAAATAGGATAGCAACTTGCACCCTATTCTTATCTTATTAGTTTATCACAACTCATTCGTTTTGGCGAACGTTTGTTCACTGTTAGTTTGTTATTGAATCTGAAATGATTCTTTGCGTTATTTTTTGCAACTGATCTTGATTGATAAAGCTGCTGCTTAATAAATCAGGCAACACTTCTTTCAAAAAATAGTCTGCACACGTCAAATGCTTAAACTTTAGAATGGTTGTTAAGGATTCTTCATATATTTCTGTAAACACCCGTTCAGGATTACCTTTTTGGATTTCTCCAAACGATTCATACAGCAAATCGATTTTGTCTGAAACAGATAAGATTTGACCTTCTAAAGTATCATCTTTTCCTTCTTTCAATCGTTCAAAATAAGCGGCTTGAAATTCTTTCGGGATTTCTTTTGTTATAAAGTTTTCAGTCATTGAATCTTCTACATCCGCTAATAATCCTCTTAGTTCAAGTGTAGCATATTTGACCGGTGTTTTTATATCCCCTATAAACAGCTCTGTATAATCATGATTCAGCGCTTTTTCATATAACGCACGCCAATCGACTTCAAATCCCGCTTGTTCCTCTACCGTCCCTAAAAATTGAGCAATTTGAGAAACTTTAAATGAGTGTGCTGCGACAGAATGTTCTTCGTATTTAAATTTTCCGGGACAGCGAAAAATATTTTCTAAATCACTTAAACTTTTAATATATTGATGCATTCCCATTTCACTTCATCCTTCCCTTTGATAAATTTTCATAATCCTAACATAGTATGTCAAATAAAGCAAAAGAATCCTTATCTCACGCACCTAA
This sequence comes from Carnobacterium sp. ISL-102, assembly GCF_018612935.1. Lineage (NCBI taxonomy): Bacteria > Bacillati > Bacillota > Bacilli > Lactobacillales > Carnobacteriaceae > Carnobacterium > Carnobacterium sp. ISL-102. The sequence continues at coordinate 10,725 of NZ_JAGGRF010000029.1, forward strand.
TTGAATATTCATGTGAACTTGGTCTAGAAGAAATTTCATTTTAAAAATATCTACACTAATTGATATAGAACCTAAAAAAACGACTAGAATAGTTATTCTAGTCGTTTTGCTTAATTTATTTTATAGGAGTACTTTTATTATGGGTATTTAATTCGACTACTTTGCCAGAATTCAAATACACGATCCATTCAGAGATATTAGTAACATAATCACCAATTCGTTCTAGATATCCGGTTACAAGCATATAATCGGATCCTCCAAGTACAATTTCCGGATCAGCTTTCATGTGTTCAATGCAGTCATGATTAATTCTTTTTGCATCTTTATCTACTGCTCGGTCACTTAAAGCTACTGCTTTAGCTTTTTTCGTATCAAAATTTATATACGCATCTAAAACGCCTTGAACCATCACTTTAACTTTTTCAGACATTTCAGCAATTTCTGCTTCGACTTCATAAATACGTTTGCTGCCCTTTACGCGAATAGTTGATTTTGCAATACTAACTGCATGGTCGCCCATTCTTTCTAAATCAGCACTAGCTTTCATAACTGTTACAATTTTTCTTAAGTCTGTTGTGACTGGTTGTTGTAAAGCAATCATTTCAAAACATTGTTTTTCTAACTCGACTTCATGTCTATTGATCTCCAAATCTGCATCAATCACTTGTTGGGCAAGCTCTTTATCATGGTTTACAAATGCTTTTACTGATTTATAGATAGCTTCATTGACCATTTTACCCATTTCAAAAAAATGGACATGCAAACTATTTAGTTCTTCTTCGAATACGCGTCTCACTTTCCATCACTCCAATACTTTTTCTTAATTATGCAATAAATTATCCAAAACGTCCAGAAATATAGTCTTCAGTCTCTTTTTCTTTTGGCCTTGTAAAAATTTGTCTTGTTTCCCCATACTCGATTAAACGTCCATCTAAGAAAAAGGCTGTATTATCTGAAATTCTTGAAGCTTGTTGCATATTGTGGGTGACGATTATCAATGTGTACTCTTTTTTTAATTCTAATAACATGTTTTCAATTTTTGCACTTGAACCTGGGTCTAAAGCACTTGTTGGCTCATCCAGCAAAATAACCGATGGCTCAATGGCTAATACTCGTGCAATACAAACTCGTTGTTGCTGTCCTCCGGATAGGGAAAGAGCACTTTTATGCAATTTATCTTTAACATCTTCCCAAACAGCTGCTTTTTTAAGACTTTCTTCAACAATGGCATCCATTTTAGCTTTATCTTTCATTCCTGCAATTTTCAAACCATAAGCAACATTTTCATATATTGAGAAAGGGAATGGATTAGGCTGTTGAAATACCATCCCTACTTTTTTTCTTAGTTCAACAGTATCCATTTTAGGACTGTAGATATCTTTGTTTTCAAACATCACATTACCAGTAATGGTGATATTTGGTATTAAATCATTCATTCGATTCAATGTTCTTAGAAAAGTTGATTTTCCACAACCACTAGGGCCGATCAATGCGGTAATTTCATTCGGCTTAAAATTTAACGATACGCCTTTTAGAGCTTCATTTGTTCCATAGTATAAATGTACGTCTTTAGATTCAATAATAAAATTTTCGTTGCTCACTATTTTTTCCTCCTAACCAAAATGACCAGATACGTAATCCTCTGTTGCTTGAATTTTTGGACGAGTAAACACTTTTCTCGTTTCATCGTACTCAATAACATTTCCAACATAAAAGAAGGCTGTATAGTCACTGATTCTTGAAGCTTGCTGCATATTGTGAGTAACGATAACAATAGAATAGTTTTCTTTCAATTGCAACAGCGTTTCTTCTACTTGACTAGTAGAAATAGGGTCCAATGCACTTGCCGGTTCATCTAATAGCAAAATATCGGGTTTAAGAGCAATGGCTCTTGCGATACATAGACGTTGTTGTTGACCACCAGATAATGCTAAGGCACTTTTATTTAGTTCGTCTTTTACTTGATCCCATAAAGCAGCTTGTTTTAAACTAGTTTCCACTGCTTCATCTAATGCATTTTTATCTTTGATCCCATGTCGTCTTAAGGCAAATGCAATATTGTCATAAATTGATTTGCTAAATGGATTAGGACGTTGAAATACCATTCCGATATTTTTACGTACTTCATATACATCGATATTTGAAGCATTTACATCAATACCTTTATACATAATTTTCCCGGTCACTTTAGCAGCTTCGATCTCATCATTCATGCGGTTCAAAGAGCGCAAGTAAGTTGATTTCCCGCATCCGCTGGGTCCAATAAGAGAAGTGATCTTATTTTCTTCAAATTCCAATGAAACGCCTTTGATTGCTTCATTCTCTCCGTACCATACGTGCAGGTCTTCGGTAGATAGATCAATCGTTTTACTAGGGGCCATCTTTAAAATATTTGTTTCTAATTTAGCTTGATTGGGCATTACTTAAATCCTCCTTGTCTAACTGAATCCTTATCGCACGCTATTTATCTATTAAGCAGAAGTAGCTTTCTTTTGAAGTCTTCTTCCTAAGTAACGGGCAACTAAATTAAATAGCAATACTGCAATGACCAAAACAGCTGAAGCTCCTGCCGATACTTGTGCTCCATCCGGCATTACGCCTTCACTGTTGATTTTCCAAATATGGACCGCTAAGGTTTCAGCTGGTCTCGTAATATTTAATGGGCTGGTAATCGATTGCGGATTCCAATTGGTAAAATCTAGAGCTGGTGCACTTTGCCCAGCCGTATAAATCAAAGCAGCTGCCTCACCAAAAACACGTCCAGCTGCTAAGATCATACCGGTTAAAATACCAGGTAAGGCTGCGGGTAAAATAATGCGAGTGACTGTTTCCCAACGAGACAACCCTAAAGCAAGCCCGGCTTCTCTCTGAATGCTAGGTATAGCTTGCAGAGAATCTTCAATGGTTCTTGTTAATAATGGTAGATTAAAGATCGTCAATGCAAGCGCTCCAGAAAGGATCGAAAATCCAAAACCAAATTGAATTACAAAAATCAAAAATCCAAAAAGTCCTACCACTACAGAAGGCAAAGAACTCAATACTTCTATCGCTGTTCTAACGACATCGGTCAACCAATTTTGTCGTGCATATTCCGATAAATAAATAGCCGCACCTAAAGCTAAAGGTGTACTGATCAGCATCGTCAACAACAATAGATAAAATGAATTAAACAATTGAATTCCGATCCCACCCCCGGCTTGAAATGATCTTGTTGGGCGAGTTAGAAATTCCCATGAAATTTGTGGTACGCCTCTTACTAAAATAAAAGCTATTAGGCTGAATAAAATAAGAACAATAACGATAGATAAGGCGTATAAGGCGCCAACTGCGAATTTATCCCACTTTTTTGCATCCATTATTTTATAGCCCCTTTCTTACCGATCCAACGCGTTAAGATATAAAAAAACAGTGCCATGACCATTAAGATCAAAGCTAAGGACCAAAGGACATTATTCTCTAAGGTACCCATAACGGTGTTCCCCATACCCATGGTCAAAATACTGGTTAATGTTGAAGCTGGTGTAACTAAATCGGTCGGCATTAACGCCGCATTTCCGATAACCATTTGAACAGCTAAGGCTTCTCCAAAAGCACGTGCCATCCCAAAAACAACTGCTGTCAACAAACCAGGTGTTGCGCTTCTTAATACAACTTTATAAATGGTTTGCCATCTTGTTGCACCCATAGCAAGGGAAGCTTCGCGGTAATATCGTGGCACAGCATTTAGTGCATCTACCGCCATGCTTGTTACTGTTGGCAAAATCATAACAAATAATACTAAAGTAGCGGATAAAATCCCAAATCCAGTACCCCCAAAAATAGATCGAAAAAAAGGAACGACCACGGTCAACCCGATAAATCCATAAACAACGGATGGGATTCCCACTAATAATTCAACTACCGGCTGTAAAATTCTTTTCCCAGTTGTTGGTGAAATTTCTGTCATAAAAATTGCTGCACCGATCGCAAAAGGTGTAGCTAATACTGCTGAAAGTAAGGTAACTAAAAATGATCCTGTGATCATTGGAAGTGCGCCAACAAGCGGTTGACCATCTTCACCGATATTACCAGGATTCCATACTGAACCGGTTAAAAAGTTCCAAAAAGAAACACCATCTGTAAAGAACGTAGCGAGTCCTTTGCTAGTAACAAAATATAAAATTGAAACAACCACAAGTACGATAATAGCGATACAAATAAAACTAATTGTTTTTCCTAATTTTTCTAGTCTGCCTTTTTTTGAGTTTCCAAGTAATCTTGCTTGAATCTCTTCCAAAAGAAGCCCTCCTTTTATATCAAATATAACAAGTTGAAGGCGATTTTTCATATCGAACAGTCGTCTTCAACTATTTGCTGTCTATTCTTCTGTTACTATTGACTTGGATTAATAAAGCTACTCTACAGGTATTCTATTCCCCTCAACATCTCGTTCCACTTCCATTTGGCTAGCTGGAATATAGCCTACTGCTTCGATCAGTGTTGCTTGGACCTCGTCAGATAAAATGTATTCAAGAAAATCTTTTGTCAACCCCGTAGGCTCTCCATTCGTATACATATGTTCATACGCCCAGATCACCCAGTCACCTGTTTTCACATTTTCAACTGTTGGTTCTACTCCATCTATTGATAACGAAACAACATCTTCATTTACATAGGAAAAACCAACGTAACTGATCGTACCAGGAGTGCTGGCAACGATTTGTCGTACTGTCCCGTTTGCTTCTTGTTCTTGCGTAATGATACTCTTTTGACCTTCTTCTAATACCCATCGTTCAAATGTTGCACGGGTCCCACTCCCGGAAGCACGATTCAAGACCGTTATTTTCAGATCTTTACCGCCAAGTTCTGACCAATTAGTGATTTTCCCTCTAAAAACTTTATTTAATTCTTCTAAGCTGATATCTGTTACGCCAGTACCTGGTGTAACAATAGGCGTGATACCTACCACAGCTACGCGATGATCAACTAATTTAGAGGCATCTATACCCTCTTTTTCTTCCGCAAAAATATCTGAATTGCCAATATCTACTGCATCTGCAGCAATTTGGCTTAGACCCGTTCCAGTACCTCCACCTTGCACATTAATAAATTTCCCAGCATTTTCAGCACCGTATTGTTCACCGGCAGCTTCCACAAGGGGTTGTAAAGCTGTTGATCCGACTACTGTAATGGATTCTTGTTCTACTACAGGTCCACATGCTGTCAGAACAAACCCTAATGCAATGATTACCATCAGCCCACTGTTTTTTAGTCTCATTTTATACCTCCTAGGTATTTACCTAAATTACATACTTCTTAATAATAACGTAATATAAAAAAAGTTAAATAGCATAATTGTAAATTTTGTGTAAAGGCAGTTTACACTCTGTTAATCTTTTAACTTTTTTAAGTTAAAAGAGCAAAGAAAACACTGTCAGATAGCATTTTATCTCTACCTGACGCTTTTTATTTAGTTATCGATCTAAAAACTAAATGAGAACTTTTTTATCTAATTCCAACTTTAATAATGATTAATTTTATAGTAACCTTACATACTTCGTAAAGGCTATTAAGAATTTGTAAAGACCCTTTAGTCTATTTGAATACAAAAAGAGCCTTAAGACTGATCTCAAGGCTCTTTTCGATACAAAATTCACATTTTTTCACTGCATCCGTTATGCCTGAATAATCATTTTGATTGAATCGGCAACTTTACAATGAAGGTGGTTCCTAATCCAAGTTTACTTTCAACAGTTATAAACCCATTTAAATTTTCGACTAAATACTTAACGATGGATAATCCTAATCCAGTCCCGCCAAAATTACGGCTACGGGCCTTATCTACTCTATAAAAACGTTCGAAAATCCGATCCTGCTCATCTTCCGGTATCCCTATCCCGTTATCGGATACCTTAATGACAGCATACTCATTTTCTTTTTTAATAGTGACTTCCACTTTACCACCTTCTTGAGTATAGACGACTGCATTATTGATTAAATTAGCTAATATTTGTTTTAACCGACTACTGTCTCCAGTGATAAGCAGCTTATCCTCTTCAAGAATATTAAGTTCTATTTTTTTCTCTTCGGCTTTTTGCTTAACGAGTTGAAAGGTTGAACTAACGGCTTCTGTGAGATTGATTTCTTCAACTTTCATCGGTACTTGTTTTTGTTCCAATTTTGATAATTCAAGAATATCATTCACTAAAAAATCTAACCGACTGCTTTCAGCTAACATGATTTCTAAAAATTGTTTTAACACTTCTTTATCTTCCATTGCTCCATCTAATAATGTTTCTGAAAAACCTTTAAGAGCTGTGATTGGCGTCTTTAATTCATGTGAAGCATTCGTTACAAAGTCTGTTCGAACTTTTTCTAATCTTCTGATTTCTGTAATGTCATAAAGCAAGACAATTAAATTTTGTTCGCCCGGTTCTTTTCCTTCAATAGGAACAATATTTGCATCTACAATTTTATCTTTAGGGTAATAAAAGTAAATTTCATCATTTTGCTTTTCATTTTTTTGATAAGCTTTTTCGATCAGGTGGCTCAATCCATAACTTTTTGTTGCCTCAATATAAGAATTTCCAACCAGTTTGCTAACATCTTCGCCTAAAATAATATTCATAGCGGGATTTACCATTTTTATCATTCGGTGCTCATCAATCAGCATCACGCCGATAACCAGATGATTGATCAGCTCAGAAAGACGCTTATCATTTTGAACAAGCTCTTGTGTTTGTTCTTCTAAACTTGTAGCTAAATCATTGATTGTTTCTCCTAAATCTGCCACTTCTCCGTAGGCACTCCCCGTGTACCTAACTTGATACCGTTTAGCAGAAAGACTTTCTGCTACTTCCATAATATCATTGATTGGTTTGGCTATCCGTTTGGTTATGATAAGTGTAACGAATGTAGTTAAACTTAGTGCAAGTAAGCTAAAGATCAACAGAGAATTTTTTATCTGATCACTGATCTGATTGATCTCAGCAACTGGACGAGCTAAGCGTAAGACACCTAATAGATCACCTTGTTCACCAATTAAGGGAACCGCAACATAATACAGCGTCTCATTCGTACTTTCGCTTTTTCTAACCGACGTTCCTACTTCATTTCCATCTAATACCTCTTGGAATTCTTCGCGGTCATTATGATTTTCTAATGCTTCTTTATCGGTTACAGAATCGAAAACCACCACGCCGGAAGGATCGATAATGGTCATTCTTTCTTCAGATTGCATTTCTAAAGTTGATAAATCAGTCATTATTGATTCGAGATTTGTTGTCTTTTCTACGTTCATTTGGAGCATATTCGCGATTGTTTTTGCCTGACTGCTCAAAGCTTTTTGTTGACTATCGCCAGCGTAGTCTTGTAACAAATTAGTTGAGAAGAGGCTGATAGAGATACTAAAAATTGTAAATATAGCAATAAAAATAATCAATATTCTAAATTGCAGCTTCTTCATTTTTTAGGTGCCTCAAATTTATAACCGAAGCCTCTCACTGTTTGAATATAAACAGGATTTTTTGTATCTACTTCTAATTTTTCTCTTAAGTGGCTAATATGCACATCTACAATACGAGTTTCACCAGCGTAATCAAAATTCCAAATAGCATCCAACAACTGCTCTCTACTCAAAATGCGGTTGACCCGCTTGATCATATACATCAGCAATTCAAATTCTTTTGGTGTAACTTCAATTTTTTCACCTCTTACGATTACTTCATATTGGCTAGGGTCAATTTGGATGTCCCCTACTTTGATCAATTCAGAATTTTCTAGTGTACCATCTAAATCAACAGAACTATCCTCTACATTGCTTTTACTGTTCATTCTTCTCATAATAGCTTTCATTCTCGCAAGCACTTCACGTGGGCTAAAGGGTTTTGTCATGTAGTCATCTGCACCTAATTCAAGGCCAATAATTTTTTCAAGTTCATCGTCTTTAGCCGTTAACATCATTATCGGTGCTTCAATTTTTTCTTGTCGCAGTTTTTTACAAATATCCATACCTCCCATTGACGGCAGCATTAAATCTAAAATAATAAAATCATATGGATAGGCGAAGGCCATTTTATAGCCTTCTAAGCCATCCAGAGCTGTATCCACTTGATAGCCTTCTTTTTCTAGATTAAAAGCTAACAATGTTAAAATTGACTGTTCATCATCGACAATTAATACTTTTTTCATTTTTCATCCCGCCTATACAGAAATTTTAATTTCATATGTCCTTGATCTAAACTACTTTTCTAAAATGACCACTCCAATTTCATGTGGCGAATCAGCATAAATAGCTGTTTCAGTCAATCGGAGTTCACCATCCAAATTTCTAACTTTCAAATGACAATATACGCTGTTTTTCGATAAGGCTTGATAAAAATCTGCTTCCGTTTCAATTTTGAGATTGTTGCAGTCGGTAATGGTATCTCCAATTTTTAAATTCATTTTTTCTGCTGGAGTACCAGGACGAATGCCAATAATTTTTATACCATTTTCAGCTGGCCCGAAAAGAAAATTCCAGTTTTTTTCACGTTTACGATGGCGGTATAACACAATTGATCCACCAATAATTAAAAAGATAAAACCAGCAATCGAAGCATAAGGTACCCAGATTGAACTAATTGCAATGATTAAACCAATTCCTGTTAAAATCATTAAGTCGTTGGCTAATTTTGCTATCGCCTCTTTCGGAACCTGAGCCTGGACTGTGAATTGAAAGCCTACTAGAATTGGCAACCAAAAGAATGCATACTGTTCATTTCCAATTGAAAAGACTGGCCACCAGCTAAATAAAGCCTGAAAGCTTTCACCAGGAACAATTAGCAAAAGTGGTAACACCCAAAATGGTTTTATAGGATATTTCGCAATTTTTTTACCCCGTTTTGTTTTCAAAAAGCGTGCTGATAAATGACGATCAGCGTTTCTCTTGATCGTGAAAATTGAGATCACTAATATAAAAATAAGAATAATAAAAATGTTCATAAACAATGGTGTTCCGTTAAATTCACTTTGACTTAAAGGACGATACCACGTATTTGGTATAAAAGAAAAATCGCTTCTATCCAGAACAAACGATACTCCTAAAAGAATCAAAGAACTTATCGAAAATGTAAACAAAGGATGAATGAAGCGATAGCCAAAAATCAAACTCACAATTGCTACAATTTGATAGATTATGATCCAATCCATTGTAACCGGAATGCCTACTACAGTTAAAAGAATGGATCCAATTGCCCCAAAAAAAAGTCCTAATAGTAAATAATTTCTAATTTCGTACAATGTATTATAAATTGCTACACGGTGATTACTTCTTTCATGGTTGATCCTGCGATAACTTGTCCAAATTGTAAAAATCAATCCCACAACAAATATGGGTTGAATAAAAAACAGTACTAGTGCAATAAAAAAATTCGCTACCAATTGCATCTACTCCTTTTCTACTTATTTTTCTATTTTATCAAACTAAATCAATATGATCACGAATTTATCCGTTTCTAAATATAGTTTACCTGATTTTTACACTTAAAACAGTTTATACGTAATATTTCTTCTTTTATCTAAAAAAAAGACTCTATTTCTCTATGCTGGTAATCGATTTGAATTATTTAAATGAAATTTCTTTTGGAGTTACGCTATAGTCTGAAGCCTGCAATTGCGGTTCTAAATCAAATGGTGTGGATACTTCAAAAAAAATTCTTCTGGAATGGACGGGTTTGCTTGTTGAGAGCCCAAGGAACGTCTGAAGTGCCACCGTTGTGTAATTCTCATTGAATCCTCTACATGACTACAAGCAACCTTATTCCTCCATAAAATTGAGTAAGTAATGCCATTAGATTAAGTCTATCAACACTAAAAATTATAGATCCGTAATTGCCATGTTTACTGCACTTGTACTATCCACTAAAAAGCAAAAAGACACGTACTAACAAATTGTTAGTACGTGTCTTTAGAATTATTTTTGAGAAAACGGTCAGAATAATTTATTCATTAGATAGACACTCTTAGTTTATACGACCAAAACCAACTAGGTATTGAGCCCAATATGCTTGACTGATCGTCGTAACAGAGACACCTGTTGAAGATTGAGAACCAATAAATTGATTGTTCCCAAGATAAATACCAACATGATCAATACTTCCTGTTTGATTAAAGAATACTAAATCTCCAGGTTGTGCTTCAGATTGTGAAACCTTAGTTGAAGCTGCGTATTGAGCACCAGCTGTTCTTGGAAGACTGATTCCAGCTGCAGCAAATGCATAGCTGGTAAAACCAGAACAATCAAAGCCACTAGTATTCGTTCCTCCATAAAGATAAGGTGTACCAATAACACCATAGGCTGCTGTTTTTATTGTTGCCCATGAGCCATTTGAATCAGTTGCTGTTTTTGTTGTTACGGCAATTTCTTTTGATTCAACTGGTTTAGCTACTGTTTTTGAAGTAGTAGTTACTTTTTCATCAGAATTTGTTGCTTCAACTGCTGTTGCAATGACTTCTACAGGAGTTGAAGTAGCTGTTGTTTTAACAACTGCTAGTTCTTTTGCTTTTTTCTCAGCAACTGCTTGAATAGCTAAAAATTGTTCTCTTTCAGCTTCTACAACAGATTTTTCAGCAGCAATCGATGCTACGACAGCCTCTTTTTCTAAACTTTGTTGTTCCGAATCTATTTTAGAAGTTTCTAATTTTGCAGCTAATAAAGTTTGTTCTATTGCTTTTTCTTCAGTTTCTTTTTGTTTTGCAGCTAAAGTTTTTTTGTCAGCTGCTTGAGCTTTTACTAAATCTTGGTTTGCAGAAACAATTTGAGAAACAACATCTACGCGTCCAATAACATCAGCCATTGATTCAGCATTCACAATAAAATCTACATAATTTTGGTTATCTCCATCTACTTGTACAGAACGTGCTTGTTCATTTAATTTCGCTTCACGTTTCTCAATAGCTGTATTCAAGTCAGAAACTTGTACTTTTAACTTTTTCAAACTAGATTGCGTGTTTTTCATTTCATCCATCAATGACTCAGCATTTTTTTCATTATCTGTAATAGTAGCTGTAATAGCTGCTAATTGAGATTCCGCTGAGACTTCTTTATTTTCAAGATCTGCCAATTTTTCTGTAGATGTTTGGATATCCTTATCCGTACTTGCAAATGCTGTTACAGGTGCAACAAAGGTTGTAAAACCTAGTGCTGCAACTAATGCTATGTTAATGAACTTTTTATTCAATTTTGTTATCCCCCGTTTTCCCGATTGTTTTTAGTTTTTGTCTTTAGTTAAAGTTAATATACTTTTAAGAATTTTCTAATTGACATAAATGATCCGATTGCACCGATAATAATACCGATCCCCAACATTAATCCTCCAACTTGGTATAAAAATGGATTTGGTGTTAATAATCCAAAATACGTACCAGCTAAGAAATCTGTTCCTATATCAAAGGCAGTTACATAAGCGAAACTTAAAATAGCTACTGGTATGATTGCACCAACAAGTCCAATCAACGCTCCTTCAATTAAGAATGGCCATCTAATATACCAATTTGTCGCTCCGACTAATTTCATGATCTCAATCTCAGTACGACGTGAGAAAATAGTGATTCGAATCGTATTCGAAATTAAGAATACGGCGGTTAGAATTAAAGCTACAATAACGACTGCTCCAATATTACGAACGGTATTCATTGTTTTAAATAAGTTGTCTGCTGTTGCTCCACCATAGTTGACTTGAGTGACATATTCTAATTCTTCAATTTGTTTCGCAACAGGCGACGTATTTTCTGGAACATCCGTATTTACAATAAAAACATCATATAAAGGATTATCGTCTCCATCAAATAAATTAAATTCATCACCGTAGCTGCCAACTACTTGTTCTAGCTCATCTTCACGACTTGAAAATTCAACAGAGTCTACATTATCAAGTGATTCTAATTCTGACTGAAGCTCTTTTTGCTGTTCTTCATTTGTAGCTAAATCAATGTAAACTCTGACACTTACATCATTTTCAATATCTGTAGCCAACTTGTTGACATTCATCAGCATAGCAATAAAGGTTCCTACTAATAGGAGCGTTACTGTCACAGCACTTACAGCTGCAATAGACATCCAGCCATTTCTTTTTAAACTTTTAAAACTATCAATTATATGTCTCTTTACTGTTCTAAGCTTCATAACCGTAATCTCCTTCCAATTGATCTCGGACAATGCGTCCATTCTCAACCGCAAGAACACGGTGTTTAACAACGTTAACGATTTGACTATTATGAGTAGCCATAATTACGGTTGTACCTTGATTGCTGATTTCTTCTAGGATTTTCATGATTTCCCATGAAGTATCTGGATCAAGATTTCCTGTAGGTTCATCTGCAATTAGAATATGTGGAGTATTTGCAATCGCTCTTGCTATCGCAATTCGTTGCTGCTCTCCACCTGATAATTCATTAGGAAACATACGCACTTTGTGTTTTAAACCAACTAGTTCGAGAACTTCTAACACTCTTTTTTGAATAGATTTAGGATTCTTTTCGACAACTTCCATCGCATATGCAATATTCTCATACACTGTCAACTTAGGTAATAATTTAAAATCTTGGAAAACTACTCCTACGTAACGTCTTAAATATGGAATGTTCTTTTCTTTTATTGTCATTAAATCAAAACCACCGACTTTGATTGTTCCTTTAGTTGCTTTTTCTTCACGATAAATCATCTTAATAAAAGTTGATTTACCAGCACCACTAGGTCCTACAACATATACGAATTCACCTGGTTCAATACGAACAGATAAGCCATTAATTGCTGTAATGCCATTAGGATATTTCTTATAGACATTTAGCATCTCAATCATTTTTTATCACCTAACTTTTATTAGTTTTTACATCACAATTCAGGTGTTCAATCTGTATTTTAAAGTATTCCACCTCAACGCTTAATCATTATATCACTATAAAAATTTATGTCAGTTGTATTTTCTTTACAAATTCATTTCAATTCTTATCATTCTTGTAACCTTACTGTTTTATTTTATTTTTTTCAAATATTTTACTTATATTTTTAAAAAAACCGGTCATAAAATTTTCACAATAGGTTTCCATCCCCATTCCTCTCTATAAAACGACTTCTTTTTGGGATTGGATAGATTTCTTTTGTTACAAATAAAAAAAGCAAAATCCAGACAATTAGATCAAATATGTCGGAATTTCGACTTTTTTCTTTTTAATTCTTTATTCTTCTATAGCAGAAACTTTACTTCTCAAATAAGCCTGTATAAATGGATCTATTCCACCGTCCATGACCTGAGCGATATTCCCTGTTTCGAAATTTGTACGATGATCTTTTACCATTGAATAGGGATGGAAAACATAGGATCTGATTTGAGAACCCCAGCCGATTTCTAATTGCTCGCCTCTGATAGCAGCCATTTCTTTTTCTTGTTCTTCTACTTCAAGTTGGTATAATTTTGCCTTCAACATACTCATAGCTTGATCTCTATTTTTTAATTGCGAACGTTGCGCTTGACTTGCAACGACTACACCTGTTGGTAAATGTGTGATTCGAACAGCTGAATCGGTTGTATTGATATGCTGTCCACCTGCTCCAGTTGCTCGGTAGGTATCTACTTTTAAATCATCTGAATTAATTTTAATGTCTACACTATCATCTAGTTCCGGTATAACATCAATAGAAACAAACGATGTGTGTCTTCGTCCTGCAGAATCGAAAGGCGAGATCCGTACTAAGCGATGCACCCCTTTTTCAGCTTTCAGATACCCATATGCATTTAGACCTTTAATCAGCAAGGTTACACTCTTAATACCCGCTTCATCTCCAGATTGATAATTTAACGTTTCAATTTTGAAACCTCTTTTTTCAGCCCATCGAGTATACATTCGAAGCAACATACTACCCCAATCTTGTGATTCAGTTCCGCCTGCCCCTGGATGAAGCTCAATAATAGCATTATTTTTATCATATGGATCACTCAGTAATAAATCTAATTCATATTGCTCTAATTTATTTAAGAAAGGACTGATTTTACTATCCAATTCTTTTGTTAATTCTTCATCATTTTCTTCTTTTACCATTTCTAACAACACTTCTAAATCTTCTTTTTCGGTTACAAGGTTTGTGTATTGATTGTATTTTTCTTTTAATTCATTTGCTTCGTTAATGATTGTTTGAGCTTTTTGAGCATCATCCCAAAAAGTTGGTTCTGTCATTCTGTCATTGTATTCAGCAATATTTCTTTCCAAAGTCTCTAAGTCAAAGAGACCTCCCAAAGCTATTTATTTTTTTATCTGCTGTCTCTAAATAATTTCTAATTTCGCTTAATTCCATTATTGTCCACTCCAATTCAGAAAGAACACGACTCAACTAACAAATCGTGTCCTTTCTTATGTTTATTCTAGTTTAACTGACTATTAAAAAATCATTTCTGTTTATTTTTCATCTATTTTTCCATGGCAATTCTTATATTTTTTACCGCTCCCACATGGGCAAGGGTCATTACGACCTATTTTAGAGTCATCTATTTTAACCGGTTTTTTCTGAGCTTCTTGAACTACTTGGCCATCACCAGTCGAGCGTGCAGTGGTTCCTTTTGCAACCTGTTCTCTCTTCAAGTTTTGACGGATCTGTGATTTCATTAATAAGCGTGTAACTTCATAATCAATAGAAGCAATCATTTCTTCAAATAATTTAAATCCTTCTGCTTGATACTCTACCAACGGATTACTTTGTCCATATGCACGAAGCCCGATTCCTTGACGCAATTGTTCCATTGTATCAATATGTTCTGTCCATTTGCTGTCCACTACGCGTAAAATAACTACTTTCTCAAATTCTAAGACTTGTTCTTTACCATTTAGCTGTTTTTCTTTTTCAGTATAAATAGCTTGTGCTGCATCTAATAGTACGTTCTCGATTTCTTCAACTGTTTTATTTTCTAAATCACTCATCGCAATATCATCAGGATGAACTAACGAAGCTTGTGCAAAATCAAGAATCGTTTGTAATTTCCATTCTTCAGGTGTTCCTTGAGTATTGATTCGAACAATACGTTCAATTGTACGTTTGATCATCGGAATAGTAACATGTTTTAATGATTCTTCAGCCATAATAACTTCAAGCCTTTGATTATACATGATCTCACGCTGTTCACGCATAACGTCATCATATTGTAAAACATTTTTACGTGTATCATAATTATTTCCTTCGACACGTTTTTGAGCAGATTCTACTTGACGCGAAATCATTTTACTTTGGATCACGGCATCTTCTTCGCTAACTTTCAAACGTTCAAGAACAGCTTGGATACGTTCTGAACCAAATCGCTTCATCAATTCATCTTCTAAAGAAAGATAAAATTGAGTAACACCGGGGTCTCCTTGACGACCAGAACGTCCTCGCAACTGATTATCGATACGACGTGATTCGTGGCGTTCTGTACCAATAACACATAATCCGCCTACTTCACGAACACCTGCACCTAACTTGATATCTGTTCCACGTCCAGCCATATTTGTTGCAATAGTAACGCTGCCTTTTTGGCCAGCATTTGTAATGATTTCAGCTTCTTTAAAATGATTTTTAGCATTCAGAACTTGATGAGGTATTTTATTTTCTCTTAATAACCCTGATATCAATTCAGATGTTTCAACAGCTACCGTTCCAACTAAAATTGGTTGTCCATTAGCATGGCGTTCTTTAATTTCTTCAACAACAGCATTGTATTTGCTTTCCAATGTCGGATAAAGCAAATCTGGTTTATCGTCACGGATCAGCGGTTTATTCGTTGGTATTGCGACAACATGAATATTGTAGATTTCACGGAATTCTTCTTCCTCTGTTTTCGCTGTACCAGTCATACCTGCTAATTTTTTGTACATACGGAAATAGTTCTGGAATGTTATATTCGCCATTGTTTTTGATTCATTTTGTATTTCTACGTTTTCTTTTGCTTCAATAGCTTGATGCAAGCCGTCTGAATAACGGCGGCCTTCCATAATACGACCAGTAAACTGATCCACGATCATTACTTTGCCTTCTTGAATAACATAATCAACATCATGATGCATAATGAAATTGGCTCTCAAAGCTTGGTCAATATGATGTGTCAAAGCTTGATTTTCTACATCATATAAATTATCGATCCTAAACGTTTTTTCAGCTTTTTCAATACCATTTTCCGTTAAAGCGATTGTTTTAGAAGAAACGTCAATTGTGAAATCTTCTTCTTCCTTCAAACCTTTCACAAAAAAATCTGTTCGATTATAAAAAGCGGTCGATTTTGCTGCTTGACCTGAAATAATTAAAGGTGTTCTAGCTTCATCAATTAAAATAGAATCGACTTCATCGACGATAGCATAACTTAATGGTCTTTGTACCATTTGTTCTTTGTAAACGACCATGTTATCTCTAAGGTAATCAAATCCTAATTCGTTATTCGTACTGTACATAACATCTGCTAAATAAGCTTCACGTTTTTCTTCTGAAGATTTTGAATTCAAGTTTAAACCTACTGATAAGCCTAACCATTCATACAGCTCTCCCATTTCAGTAGCATCACGGCTAGATAAATATTCATTTACGGTTACGACATGTACGCCTTCTCCTGTTAATGCATTTAAATATACCGGCATTGTAGCGGTCAAGGTTTTCCCTTCACCTGTTTTCATTTCAGGAATATTTCCGCGGTGAAGAGTAACCCCACCCATTAATTGAACATGGTATGGATACAACCCTAATACGCGTTTAGCTGCTTCTCTTACAACTGAAAAAGCTTCTGGTAGTAACGCATCTAACGTTTCTCCATCTTGATATCGCTTCTTGAATTCAGGTGTTTTTGCTTTTAATCCATCATCGGATAGGTTAGCCATTTCATTCGCAAGCTCTTCAACTTGCATAGCAATTTTACTTAGATTTTTCAATTCTTTTTTATCATTTTCAATTAAGTTGCGTAAAAAATTCGCCATCAGTCTTTCTCCCCTATTATCTTTATCTATATTTCTGTTTATTTGAGTTTAGTTTGGTTTAATTTCTCTTTTTAGACATGTTGACTTCAGCTTGACATTTGTGCTATTTCTTTTTTCTGACAAAGGTCTCTATTCTTGTTAATTCTATCATTACTGATTCATAATTGAAACCTTTTTATCTACATTACGTACAGCTTATAAGATGCTTTTTGACAAAAAAACAGAAAATGAAAAAACTTCAAAGCAAGAAAGAAGTTTCTCTTGCTTTGAAGTTTTTCAATTTTTTAGTACGATTCGTTATTCTGTTTCGATTAATCCGTATTTTCCATCTTTACGACGATAGACAATACTTGTACCATTTGTATCTGCATCTTCAAAAATAAAGAAGTTATGACCTAACATATCCATTTGCAGAACTGCTTCTTCACTATCCATAGGTTTCAATGAAAGACGTTTTGTTCTAACAATGTTCACTTCATCTTCCATTGATTCTTGCTCTTCACCTGGTAAAGTGGGAGGAACAACAGCATTGGACCCGCGAGTTCTACGATTAATTTTAGTTTTATATTTACGCATTTGTCGTTCAAGTTTATCTGTTACCAGATCCACACTTCCGTACAAGTCAGGTGAGGTTTCTTCCGCACGTAATACTAAATAAGGTAATGGAATTGTTACCTCCACTTTAG
The DNA here is from genome assembly GCF_018612935.1 of Carnobacterium sp. ISL-102. NCBI lineage: Bacteria > Bacillati > Bacillota > Bacilli > Lactobacillales > Carnobacteriaceae > Carnobacterium > Carnobacterium sp. ISL-102. The sequence goes on from NZ_JAGGRF010000029.1 coordinate 28,355, forward strand.
CTGTTTTATCGGAATACGTTTTCAAATTAACGTGGGCTGTTGCTTCAGGTACATCATTAAAGTATTTCTCAACTTTCCCCACTTTTTTTTCAACATAACTACGAATAGCTGCAGTTACCTCAATATTTTCGCCACGGACATTATATTTAAACATAAACACTCTCCCCTTTCATCTGATTGTATATCAGAATCAGCATCATCAATTGGACCACTCAAATGATGATCTGCTTACATTAATTATATATTAACCCTCAAAGATTGCAAATAAAATCGATTACATTTAGACACTTTTTAGCGAGAAATTGAGAACGTTTCGATACTTTGTGCTCCATTTTTTAATAAACAGTCTGCAGCATGAAAAAAAGTCCGGCCTGTTGTATAAATGTCATCCACTAAAATAACAGATTTCCCTTTTATACTATCTTGGAAAACTTCATTTAATTTGAACGGTTGAGGAGAAAGCATACGCATTTTCCGATTTTTACTTGATTGTTTTTCCCCAGTTCCACAGTGGATCAAAGCAGGAGTATACTTTACTCCTGCAAATTCCAGCAAGCCTTCCACTTGATTGAATCCTCGCAACATTTTACTTTTATCACTTATTGGTATAGGAATAACTAGTTCTTTTTGCTTACAGAAGAAAGCTTGGATCTCCTTTTTATACAATTCACCAAGCCGATAATCTCCAGCATATTTATAGGCTTCTATCCATTCTTTTATAAATCCATTGTATTGATAAAGAGCCGTATGCTTGAATGGATAATTAGGATATGCGGCTTTCCATTTTTCACAATCTGGACAAAGCCCTTCTTCGATCCAATAGCGACTGCAACCTAAACAGACCGTTCCTTTTAGTAATGAGACTAATTTTCCAGAACATGAATCACATCTAACAGTAGGAACAATTTTAGTAAAAGCAACTAATTCTCTTAACTTGATAACTTCTTTTTGCGTTCTTCCGCACCATAAACAATTCACTTTTTTATCACCAGTCCCCTTTCACGAGCCAAACGATTCATTTTTTTAATTTGGCTGATAGCATTTTTCAAAGCTTTCGTTTGACCGTAATGGAGAAAAAGCACTTCTCCGTTTGGAAAAGCACGGTGTCTGCCTGCACGACCTGCAATTTGAATCAGTGCAGCTTCTGTGAACGTACGATTTTCTGCACCCAGAACGATGACATCGATATCTCGAAAGGTTACACCTCTTTCCAAAATTGTTGTTGTCAGAATAAACTGGTAGACTCCATCTCGCATCTGTTGTACTTTTTCTTTGCGTTTTTTATCTTCTGAAGAGACGCTTGTAAATGAGCACTGTGGGAAAATTTCTTCAAGATGACTGGTCAACTCAATCATCAATTCAATATCCGGTACAAATAAAAGAAATCGGCGTTGTGCTTGTAGCAGCCGCTTGATTTCCTTATAAATGAGAGCCTTTTTCTGCCGTTTTATAATCGCTTTGCGCCAATTACCAGTCCATTTCGCTTTCGGTTCTGGCAAAGCGTATCCATGATAGCGTGCTGGTAAAATAGAAGCTGCTAGTTTTTTTTGCGTGATATCCTGTCTCATCGTTTTATTTGGAGTGGCCGATAAATAAATAAGTGTTCCTATCGGCTTTTTAGCTTTTTGTGCTGCAAATTGAAGGCCTTTATCCGTATCAAATGGAAAAGCATCGATTTCATCAATGATCAAAACGTCAAATGCCTCTCTAAACCGCATCAATTGGTGCGTGGTTGCTATGACCAATTGTGTGTATCGATAAGGTCCTTCCATATCTCCATAGAGTGTAATCTGTGCTACATTTTGAAATGCACTCTTTAGACGAGGAGCTAATTCTAGACACACATCTGTACGTGGTGAAGCAATGCATACTCTCTTCCCTTGCCTTATTGCCAATTCGATCCCGCTAAAAAGCATTTCCGTTTTCCCAGCACCAGCTACCGCCCAGATCAATCTTGTTTCTGCTGCTTTTATTGTTGTTTCAATTTCTTTAGAAGCAAATGCTTGCTGCTCTGATAATCGGCCTTGCCAAGTTAATATGGGTTCTTTTATCGGGAAAAACCGATTTTTTTCTGGAAGGTAGTAAAGCAGACTGCATTTTTTTATTTTGCCCATTTCAAGGCAATGGATACAATAAAAACAATTTTCACCGCAACTACAGGGATTTGATTGTCGATCTTGCAACCGATCAGATCCACAACGACGACACTTCACCTGTTTTCCTACTGTAATAAAACCTGTTGAAATGATTCCTTCCCACCCCTCAGATAAGTCTTCATTCAGCTCATTCTGCAATAACTCTCTTCCCATCAAAAAATTACTCATCATCGCTCACCTCTCTTTATTAATATACGCAAAAAAAGAAGTTGAGAAAAAATCTCAACTTCTTTCGTATATAAAAATAATATAATAGCTTTAAACCTTTGTCTGATCTTCTACCCATGTTATTCCTAAAGCACCTTCACCTAGATGTGTACCAATGACGGGGCCAAAACAACTGATTTCATAACGTATAGCTGGATATTGTTGTTTCAATTTCCCTATCCATTCTAAAGCTTCTGCTTCAGCATTAGCATGAATAATTGTTGCAACGATCGGATATCTTTTTGCAACGTCTTCTCCTAATAACTGTTCAATCCTCTTGAGAGCTCTTTTCTTGGTTCTTATCTTTTCAAAGACAGTAATTTTTTTGTTTTCAAAATACAGAATAGGTTTCACTTTTAATAAAGAACCAATAATTGCTGATCCATTTGAAAGTCGCCCTCCGCGAACCAAATGATGCAAATCACTTACTACAAAATACGATTGCAACGTTACTTTCATTTTTTCAAATTTTTGAAGTATATCTCCAATGGCAGCTCCTTCTTTTGCCATTCTTGCTGCTTCTAGAACAAAGTAGCCTTGTGCTGAGCAACTGATCCCTGAATCATAAGGATAAATTTTGAAATCTTCATACATAGTATCTAAGCTTGCTATTGAATTGTAGGTACCGCTAAGTTCACTTGACAGATGAATGCTTATAACAGCATCATATTTTTTTGAAAGTTCATTGAATAAAGCAATCGCTTGGCCAATAGCTGGTTGAGAACTTGTTGGCAAAGAATCCATTTTTTTGACTCTCTCAAAAAAATCAGTATTAGTTATACTTGTTTCTTCTATAGCATCAGTGCCCATAATAACCGATAATGGCAATCGGTAAATAGAATACAGTTCACATTGTTCATCCGTTAGATAAGCGGTACTATCTGTTACCACGGCAATTCTCAAATCATCACCTCACTATCGTATTTTTTTTATTCACAGTCTAGCGTTCAAACTAAAAGTATAGCATATTTCTTTTGCTGTTCAACCATCTTATTTACTCTACCCATATTCGCTTTTTTTCTATGATTGGTCTTGTTGAATATTCATACTAAAGGTACACTATCTAGATAGAGCAATTCATTCCGATTAATGAGAGGACTATTTATGTTAAATCACTACTATACAATTGAAAAAGATGGCCAATTTGAATTAGAAATTAAAAAATCTCGTTTTATTTGCCATTTAAAACGTGTAACGAGTGAAATAGAAGCTCAAAACTTTATTCAATCTATTAAAAAAGAGCACCACAAAGCTAATCATAATTGTGTAGCTTACTTGATTGGCGAACATGATGAGATCCAACGTGCTTACGATGATGGAGAACCTTCTGGTACGGCTGGTGTTCCTATGTTGGAGGTTTTGAAAAAAAGACAATTAAAAAATGTTGTTGTGGTGGTCACACGTTATTTTGGAGGTATAAAACTTGGAGCAGGTGGATTGATACGTGCTTACGGAAAAGCTGTCAGCCAAGGATTGAATAATAGCGGAATTGTTGAGAGAAGATTGCACACCCAGATCGTCGTTGTCACTGCTTACCCGGTCTCAGGAAAATTAGAAAATGCTCTTCGTGAAGCAGGCTACATGATCAAGGATATTCTTTATTCGGATGTAGTTTCTTTCGTGTGTCTAGTTGATCAAGAACAGCTGAACCAGTTTCAAACAGAAATTATTGAGTGGCTAAATGGACAAGTAAGTTTTAAAATAGGGAAAGACGTTTATTGTGACAAAAAAATCACAAGCTGAATATTAAGATATCGTTACTTTTTTCAAATAAACTTTCTACTTGTTTTTATTCATGATAAAATAAACAGGTTATTTCAAACCACAGTTTTCTCGTATAAACCTCTACTTGATTACCTAAAAAGCAAAATGATTTTTTGAAGGAGAATGAGCGTGAAGAAACATTCTAATACTAGTAGAAGTGCATCATATACCACCAAAAGAAAAAAACGGAAAAATATTATTATCCTAAGTATATTGATTCCAATTTTGGTCATCGTTTTAGGATTAGCGGTTTATGCAGCTATTCTTTACGCAACTGCTCAAAAAACGATTGACGATTCTTATCATGAACTAGGACGCAACAAAGAGATTGAAGTAGATCCAATTAAAGAAACAACCTCTATCTTGATCATGGGGATTGATGATACCGAAGATAGAAAGCTTGGCAGTTCTAGAACAGATTCACTTATTTACCTTACTATCGACCCTAATAGCCATGAAGTCAATATGGTCAGTATTCCTAGAGACACGTATACTCCAATCATGTACCAAGAGGAATACTTAGGAGAAGATAAAATCAATGCCGCTTATAGTGCAGGGGAAGAGCAGGCAACAATCGAGACTGTTGAAGAATTACTAAATGTTCCTATTCATTACTATGTAACATTTAATTTTGATGCCTTTTTGAAAATTATAGATGCTTTAGGTGGAATAGAAATGGATGTTCCAATAACTTTTTCAGAACAAAACTCTGACGGCAAGATGGATCAAATCACTTTAGAAAAAGGCTATCAGACTCTAAATGGTGAAGAAGCTTTAGCCTTGGCTCGTACAAGGAAAATTGACAATGATGTTATGCGTGGCGAAAGACAGCAACTTTTGATCCAAGCTATTGTGGAAAAAGCCCTTAGTGTCGGTTCGATCACTAAATACACAGACGTCATTGAAGCCGTTGGTTCAAATATGCGTACTGATTTAACGTTTAATGAAATGCTGGGAATTGCTCAAACTGGACTAGAGGGTCCCTATAAATTCAACTCTTATACTTTTGAATGGACCGATTTCACATTGTACGGAGCAAGTATGGTTGAACTTTATCCCGATAGCGTCGATTTTATCAGTCACCGTTTCAGAGTAGCACTAGGATTAGATTCTTTAGATGAACGAGATGCTGAAGACTATGAATTTGAAACAAACGGCATAACAAATTACGCTTACTAGAATAATTTAACTCATCATTTCTTACACAACTTGATCAAATACAAAATGGGCACAAANNTTTGTGCCCATTTTGTATTTAGCGTTTTCTATTCAGCCTATTAGCAAATCGTTTTAATCTTGATAATAAGGGTCTTCTTTCTTCACTCACTAAGCCGATCAATTCCATGAATAATTCTAAACCAAACAGCAAGCCAATGGTCAACATTATAGAACCTATAACGTTAGACAATGGATACATCAATGCAATCAATGAAAACATAGCCGCAATGCTATAAATAGCAAGTACTGTCTGTCTATGGGTCAAACCTAATGTCATTAAGCGGTGATGCAAATGCATTTTATCTGCACTAGAGATTGGTTTGCGATTTAAACGTCTGCGCAATATTGCTGCAATCGTATCTGTTATCGGTATACCTAGTATAACGACTGGTACGATAACCGTAATCAATGTAGCATTTTTCAACCCTTGCAGCGACATGACCGAGATCATAAAACCAAGAAATAAAGCCCCTGTATCACCTAAAAAAATGCGAGCTGGGAAAAAATTATACGGTAAAAAGCCGGTAGCCGCAGCAACTAATGTAAAAATCATTATAGGAACGGCAACATCATCAATCGTTAAAAAGAAAAAGCCAATAATACCCATAGTTGTTAAGGCGATTATGGAAACTCCCGTTGCTAATCCATCTAATCCATCAATCAAATTAACCGCATTTGTAATAGCTAATATCCATAATAACGTTATCGGCAAGCTAAAAACACCTAACTCTATCTCTCCAATTAAAGGCAATGTAACTAGATCCATACGAATATCAGCAACATAATAAATGATAAGGGCTCCTATAGTGATGCCCAACAATTTCATTTTTGGGGTTATTTCGATTAAATCGTCGATCATCCCAGTAATAATAATAACGGTCGAAGCAATAAATAGAGGCAAAACTTGTTTAAAAGGTACAGCTTGCATAAAAAATAATGAAAAATAAAAAGACAAGTAGATTGCCAATCCGCCTAATGTTGGCATAGGCTTTACATTCACTCGTCTTTCACCAGGCTTATCTATAGCATTTACTTTTAATGCTACTTTTTTTATTAGTGGTGTTAGTATAAAACTGATGATGACTGTTAATAAACAAAATACTAAAACTTCGAACATATTATACATAAAAGAGAAACCTACTTTCAAAGCCATTCTTTCTTTCATTATACAAATATAATTACGAAAATACAATTGCAATTTAGTTTTGCCTTTTATGCGTACTGTAAAAATAATAAGAAAAAGATTTACACTAACTATTGGTTAGTGTAAATCTTTTTCTAAATAGAATTCAAATCGTTCACCTACGTATTGAGTACGAACATACTCAAAAGGCAAATTTTCTTTTGAATAGCTGATTTGTTTTAACTGGAGAATAGACTCACCACGTTTTATCGATAAATATTCAGCAATTTTCTCGGAAGCGCACATAGCAGAAATGGTTTGTTCAGCTCGCTTAACGGTAATTCCTTGTTCAGCTTCCAATACTTTGTAGAGTGATTTGGTAATTTCTTGTTTTCCTAATGATTCAACAAGATGATACGGAATCGTTGCCACTTCAAAACAAATTGGGACCTCATCAGCGTATCGAATTCTTTCCATCCTTAAAACCATTTCTTCTGGTTCAAGCTTTAAATTTTCCGCTTCACTTACACTCGCAGGCTTGACATGATAGGAAATTGTTTTACTTGTGGGTTTTCTTCCTTGTGAAGTCATAATATCTGTAAAACTTTGGATACCTGCCATTTTTTCTCGTACTTTTTTATTGGATACATAAGTGCCAGAACCCACTTTCCGCTCTAATATCCCTTCATCTACAAGAGTTTGTACAGCTTGTCTCAGTGTCATTCGGCTGACATTAAATTGGATAGCTAAATCTCTTTCGGAAGGAATACGCTCTCCTATCTTCCATACTTCTTGTTCTATCATTTTTCGTATTTGATTATGAATTTGAATATAAATTGGTGTCGCCTTAACCATGATTTTGCTCCTATCGTTGAATTAATTTCGCCGCTGCTTCGTCTACAATCATAGTCACATTCTCATGATTTTGCAAGATACTTGCAGGAACTTCTTGGGTTACCGGTCCTTCAAGGGCCTTTTTTATTGCTTCTGCTTTTGTTTCGCCATAAGCCATCAAGATAATCTTTTTAGATTTCATAATTGATTTTATACCCATTGAATAAGCTAAGCGTGGAACATCTTCAGCATGATCAAAAAAGCGTTTATTCGCTTCAATGGTGGATGACAATAGCTCTACTTTATGAGTTGTTAAATCAAAAGAAGTTCCAGGTTCATTAAATCCAATATGTGCGTTGCTTCCAATACCTAAAACTTGAATATCAATTGGATGTGTTTTAATAATTTGATCATAACGTTCACATTCTTGTTTTGCATCTTTAGCCATTCCATCGGGCACAAAAGTTTCTTTGAACGGCTTTTTAGAAAACAATTGTTCTTCCATAAAATGATGGTAGCTTTGTGGATCTGTAGGAGCAAGTCCAACATATTCATCTAAATTAAGTGCCGTCATATCTGAAAAATCTACGTCACTTTTGATCATTTCATGATACAACGAAATAGGTGTACTACCTGTAGCTAATCCTAATACTTTTGCTCCTTGTTCCATACCTTCCTTAATCAGTTCGAATGCTTTTTTTCCGCCTTCTACGTTATCCTTCACAATAATTAATTCCATTTGAATTTCCACCTTTTCTTTTCGATTCTAGTTTAATAAACCATTTCCCCAAAACTAAATGTATGCTCTACATCAAATTCACTATTCATCACTATCATATCGGCATCTTTACCCACTTCGAGATTGCCTTTTTTATTCAAACCGAATTCTCTTGCCTGATTGACAGAAGTCATTTTTACAGCATCCTCAATGGAGCAACCTGTAAAAGCCATAATATTTTTAAATGCGTCATTAAACGTCAATACACTTCCTGCTAATGTTCCATCTTCTAATCTGGCCTGATTATTCTTTACTAGGACTTTTTGACCACCTAATTCGCTCTCGCCATCAGGCAATCCTTTTGCACGCATCGAATCAGTAATGACTTCAATTCGGTCTGGACCTTTAATTTTATACGCTAAGTTGACCATATCAGGATGAATATGATAGCCATCAACAATCATTTCTGTATAAATAGCGTCTTCTAGAAAGGCATGCCCCGTTACTCCTGGCTCACGATGATGCAACCCTCTTTGCGCATTATACAAATGTGTAATATGAGAAGCTTTAGAGTCCATCAACTGCGCTCTAGTAGCGTTGCTGTGACCGATTGAAAGGATAATATTATGTTTCACACAATAATCTTCAAATTCTGATGCATCACTTGTTTCAGAAGCATAAGTGACTAAACGAATACGATTTCCACTTAACTTGTTCCATTTTTCCATTTGTTTTGCATCCGGTATGCGAATAAATTTTTCTGGTTGTGCTCCTTTAAACTCTTTTGATACAAAAGGGCCTTCTAAATGGATCCCTTGAATCACAGGATTTTTACTGGCTGCTTCATTGATGGCGATAAGCGCTTTATCAATGGCTTCATAAGACTGTGTCATTGTTGTCGCAAAGTAAGAAGTAATGCCTTCTTTATACATTTCTTGGAGCATCTGATTGATTTCAGCTGCACTGCTATCCATATTATCATAGCTATACCCGCCATGACTGTGAACATCAATAAAACCAGGCAAAACTATTTTTCCAGCAGCCTCTTGTTCTTGATCAGTTGGTTCTTTTTTATAATCACTCATTTTTCCTACCGTTAAAATTTCTTCAGAAAAACGAATAAAAGCATCTTCAATTTTTTCTTCTCCTGTATATACAGTTACATTTTTCAATACATTAACCATTTTTTTATCTCCTTTACTCTTTTTTATCATTATAAGTGGTATAGACCAAAAAAGCAAATAAAAAAAAAGCACTTAATCTTCAAAGAAGTTAAGTGCTTTACTGTAATTTTCACCAACAGTGACATCGTATTGAATCGCATCATAAACCTTTAATAGCTCTTGCGTTTCTTTTGAGAGTTCACCTCGTTTTTCGGACACTGTTTTTGTATCTCGTTCAATATATAACCCTTTTTCAAAAGCCGGTAATGCCTCTTCTAATTCCATCAAAAGAGCATAAAAAGGTGTGACTTGGGCATTAGCAATCTCTAAAATATGATTCATAAAATAGATTGGACTAATGGTCCCTACCGTATCATTATTTTCAGTAAAATTAGAGTAGATAAGCAGCGGAGTCTGATGCATTTTTAAACTTCCGTTGGTTTGTACATTAGATTCACTAAAAAAGCTAGGCAAATGGTCTCCCCAGAAAACAACGACTGTTTTTTCAGGTAACTGCTCTATAGTGGTCAAAAAATCATCTAATGCCTCATCGCTATAAGCTAGATCCTGCAAATAATTAGCTGCTTCTTCGGCATTTCCCGTTCCTTGAGCTGAAAAATCTGTGTTAGGGTATTTACCACTGTAAACCATATGATTCTGCATAGTAACCAAATGAATAAAATCCGATTCTTCTGTCGTTTGCATTTTTTTCAAAATTTCTTGGTAAGCAGATTCATCTGAAATATAAGGATTTTGATCTTTTCTATCTAAAAACGTCATATTTGTTTCATTTAAAAATGTTGTGAATCCTAGATTTTGATACACTTCATTTCGTTTATACATTGTTGTATTGTAAGGATGGATAGCAGTTGTTGCATAACCTTGCTGTTTTAGGTAAGAGACAACCGATGACAGCTCGCTCATCCTAGAAACCAGTTGCGTGTAAGGTGTCGTTAGACTTGCAGACATTGGTTCCATTGACAATCCGGTCAATGCTTCAAATTCAATATTGGCTGTTCCACCTCCATACCCTTGAGATAAAATGTTCCCACTCACTGCTCTTTCCTTCAGAGATCGTATTGTTGGAATAGGATCTTCTGAAACGGTTATCCCATCAAGAGCTAAAGGATCTGAAAAGCTTTCATTCATTACATATATAATATTCACATCATTTATTACTGCTGGTCTGGTTTCGTTTATTTCAGATGCTTTTTTTTCATACTTTTGAACGATATCTATTATTTGGTTTTTCGAATAATCAGCTGGTTTTTCCATTGCATCTACGCCAATATTATACAAAAACCCTCCTATAAATCCATTATTATAATAATTCATTTGCTGGCTATAAGGTATCCAATGAGCGTACCGATCATATGCATACCTCAGTACGTTACCTGGCTGACTGAAACCCATACTGTAAAAAAGAATGCTGCTGGTAATGATGAAAGTACTCCCTCTCGTTAGCCAGCTCAACTTCTTTTTGACCGATTTATCCAATCGTTTGGAACTATCTTTTTTCTTTTTAATAAGAATATAAATACTTAAACTCACTACACCAATCAAAAAAATAATAACCGCTAAAGTCAATTTACTATCGACCATTTGAATCAAAAAAGGCAAATCATTGATCAATAGAAAGTCGGAAGGATACAACGGTTCTCCTCGCAAGGCCATTTTCTGTTGCGTCGCCACTCCTACTGCTATTATGATGACTGTCATAACCAAAACACTCAACCAACGAGAACCGATCACTGCTGCTATCCATAAGTACAGCAGAAATAATAGAAATACTCCCAGTAAAAATAATTCCGTATGCCACAGAAAAATAAAATTAACAGCTAAGGAAAAACTATAGTGATTTTGAAAAAGTTGGAGTAAAAAATTTCCAATGAAGGCTGTACTCAGCCCTACTAAAATCGTTTTCAAACTATTCACAAGAATACTTGACTCTTTATATACAGATCGACTCGTTTTGTATTTGTTTATTTTTTTCATTCTATCCACCTTTGCTAAAAAAATATTTACTTTATTTTTTATTTTTTTTATCTGTTTCCTTCAGAATATAGATTGGTCTCTTCTTCGTTTCAAGATATGTTTTCCCAAGGTATTTGCCTACTATTCCTAAGCAGAATAATTGTAACCCTCCAATAGCCAGTATAATGGTCACTAGAGAAGGCCATCCCGCGGTTGGATCGTCAAATAATACCGTTCGAATGATAATTGCGATCATGAAGAAAATAGCCATTATAAAAGACGTCAATCCAACAAAAGAAGCTATTGCCAAGGGGATATCTGAAAAATCGACAATTGCATCTAATGAATATTTAAATAAAGACCATATCGACCAAGAAGATTTGCCAGCCACCCGTTCTTTATTTTCATACTCTAAATATTTCGTGTCAAACCCTACCCAACTGAACATCCCTTTTGAAAAACGATTGACTTCAGTCATAGAAAGAACAGCCTCTACCATTTGACGAGTCATTAGTCTGTAGTCTCTTGCTCCGTCTACGAATTCAACAGCTGAAATACGATTCATGATCCGATAAAATTTTTTAGCCAAGAATGAGCGAAAAAGCGGCTCACCCTTTCGACTTATCCTTCTTGTCCCTATGCAATCATATACTTCATGTCTTATTAAATGGAGCATTTGAGGCAACAAATCAGGTGGATCTTGCAAATCGACATCCATTACAGCCACATAGTCGCCAGTAGAATATTCCATTCCTGCATATAAAGCAGCTTCTTTCCCAAAATTTCGTGAAAAAGATAAATACTTAATAGAATCGGGGTATTGTTGTGCCATTTCTCTTAATACGACCAAAGTGTGATCTTTTGAACCATCGTTGACAAATATATATTCGATAGTAATGTTCGTTAACGCTGCTCGAATCTTTTCAACCGCAGTAAAAAAGAGGGGGATCGTTTGCTCTTCATTGTAACAGGGAACAACAAGCGAAAGCTTTTCCATTTCCACCCCTTTCACCTCCTTGTCTAATTTTTGAAAAAAACTATAAAAAATTACCGAATTTACAATAACAAAAAAGCTGGAATTTATGTTCCAGCCTTTTATCGGTCTTTATTCTTTATAAAATTAACCTTCATTTCCAAAAATCATCAAATATCGTAATCGGTAAGTGACGTTTATGGTTTGTTTTTAAGAACCAGCTTTCAATTTTTTGAGCTGCTTCTTTTGATACTTCTTTGCCTTCTAAATAATCATCAATTTGATCATAGGTCACACCTAAGGCTTTTTCATCTGGTAAAGACGGTTTATCTTCTTCTAGATCAGCCGTAGGTATTTTTTCGTATAGCTCTTTAGGAGCTCTCAGTTCTTTTAATAGGGCTTTTCCTTGACGTTTATTTAATCTAAAGATTGGATTGATATCTGTCCCACCATCGCCAAATTTTGTATAAAATCCGGTAACGGCTTCCGCAGAGTGATCCGTTCCTACTACAGCTCCGTTATGACTTCCAGCTATAGCATATTGAATGATCATACGTTGACGAGCCTTGATATTTCCTTTAACAAAATCACTAATGGATATGCCTCCATCTTCTAGTGTCTGTACTGTTGCATCTACGCTGGGCTTAACGTTTACTTTAACGATTTTATCTGCCCCGATGAACTCAATGGCATCCATAGCATCTTTTTCATCTGCTTGTTCGCCGTAAGGAAGACGTATAGCAATAAATTGGTATTCGTTATCGCCAGTCTCTTCTCGCAATTCAATTATAGCCAATTGGCTTAATTTTCCGACTAATGTTGAGTCCTGTCCTCCGCTGATACCGAGTACCAACGTTTTTAAAAATAAATGCTTTTTCAAATAGTCTTTCAAAAAATCGACACTTTTTTGGATTTCAACTTTTGGATCAATAGATGGATCAACACGCATTTCTTTAATAATTTGTTCTTTTAATTTTGACATATCTGTATCCTCTTCTCTTCGATTGATCGTTAAATGGAGTATTGCATGATTTCCTCCATGACTCTATTATTTTTTAGTCCAAGAGGTTGAGACTATTTAATGTTCTACTTTGCACTATTTTTCAGCAAATTTCTTTACATTATCACGTGCATTTTCAATAGACTTGATTTTATGATCGTAAGCAGCTTGCGATAAATCAACTGGATAACCTTCTGGATTCAGGTTACGCTTGTATTCTTCCCAGAGCATACCTAAGCTGTTTTTAGCATACATTTTGATTTCGATTAATTTCGGCAGGTCATACACTAATTTTCCATCCACAAAAATATCTTTTAATAAAGGTCTAGCGCTAAAATCGGTTACTGTTTTATTAATATAGGTGTGAACGGGATGGAACATAAACAACTCTTCTTTTTGATCCGGTCTTTCTTCCCATAGTGTAATATAATCTCCTTGAGACTTTCCACCATCATTTTTGGTAATACGCCACACCTGTTTTTTTCCGGGGGTGGAAACTTTTTCAGCGTTACTGGAGAGCTTCAATGTATCTACCATATTTCCTTGCTCATCTTCAATAGAAACTAATTTATAAACAGCTCCCAAGGCAGGTTGATCATAAGCCGTGATCAACTTTGTTCCCACACCCCAAACATCAATGCGGGCACCTTGCATTTTTAAGTTTAAAATTGTTTTTTCATCTAAATCATTTGATGCATATATTTTTGCTTCAGTAAAACCTGCATCATCAAGCTGTTGACGTACCCGTTTTGAAATATAGGCCATATCACCGCTATCAATACGTACACCTAAAAAGTTCATTTTATCGCCTAGTTCTTTTGCAACTCGAATAGCATTTGGAACACCGGATCTTAAAGTATCGTATGTGTCCACTAAAAACACACTATCTTTATGCGTTGTAGCATATGCCATAAAAGCATCATAATCATTTCGATAAACTTGAACTAATGAGTGAGCATGCGTTCCACTGACTGGGATCCCAAAAATCTTACCCGCACGTGTATTGCTGGTAGCGTCGCATCCGCCAATATATGCTGCTCTTGTTCCCCAAATAGCAGCGTCCATTTCTTGCGCTCTTCTAGTTCCAAATTCTAATACTGGTTCATCTTTTACGATCGATTTGATATTAGCAGCTTTAGTTGCAATCAAAGTCTGATAATTCAAAATATTTAAAATAGCCGTTTCTACCAATTGACAATCGGCTAATGGTCCCTCCACTTGAATGAGCGGTTCACCTGCAAAAACAACTTCCCCTTCAATCATGGAGCGGATCGTTCCTCTGAATTTGAATTTTCCTAAGTAATCTAAAAATTCTTCAGGATAAGTAGCTAAACTTCTTAAATAATCGATATCACTCTTTGTGAATTTCAATTTTTGAATGTAATTGATCACACGTTCTAAGCCAGCAAAAATAGCATAGCCGCTTTGAAAAGGGTTATTTCTATAATATGCTTCAAAAACCGCATGAGAATCTGCTTTTCCTAATTCCCAATAGGTCTTTATCATATTGATTTGGTATAGATCAGTGTGTAATGCCCAACTGTCATCTGGATGTATCGTATTCATTACTCTTCCCCTATCTTTAATTTATTCCCGTTAATCATAACATAAAATCAGTGGAAATATAGAGATTTCACGATATTGGCTAGCTATATCCTACCCTATATCAATCCATATATACTCTACCGGTTTCTTTTCCAATACGAACAGATTTTATTGCTTGTTCATAATTTTTTAGACGAACTTCTTTGATTGCTACTTCTCCTGCACGATATTGGATTGATAAGGCGATTTTATCTGAACGATCCTCTTGTTTGGTTACAGCAAAGAAGTGGTGAATAGCTACTTTTTGGTAGGCTGATATAACCAATGCTCTTGGGGTAGAAGCTGTGTAAAGCTCTGTTAATTGTGGATAACAAGCGGCAAGAAAAGTTCCCCGTATACCAAATGCTGTTTTGGAATAAGCATCGTCTCCTTGATGGTGACCAATGTGTCTAAAATTGTAAGAACGATTATCATGTTCCGAAAGATGACCGATGATTTGAATATCGGATGCGGCAGAACTTGTTTCATGAGCTTTTATCTCGATTCCTCCAAAACAAAAAGCTGTATGATTATTTACCAAGGTGACATGTTGCGATCCATCATCCACCTCAATTCCATTTGAATTGGAGTAGCCTTTTTTATGCGAACGGCCACTAGGATGATGGGCATAAGAATTAGAAATAAAAATATAATCACTATGGTGTGTGGTGATACCATCATCACCAAATCCACTAGTTTTTATTTGATCGATCCAAACATACCGACTTCCTCCATTTGCTCTACGGCCATCTCCTGCGTAATTATACAGTGTTGCGGTAACATCGATGCCGTGCAAACCTGGATCAGTTATATTGACATTACGGATCATGGCATATGTTACTTGGGCTAACGTGATCCCGCTTGAGTAAGTCCCTCCACTAGCAGTTTTTTCAGTGCTGCTCAATCTTTTGATATTCCAATCTAAACTCATTCCTTCGATATAAATATGATGATCCCCATTTAAATGATGCTTGTTAGTGATCAAACGTGTCTTTTTTGGAGCATTCTGATGCAAAATAAGAACGGTCTGATTTATGCCGCTTCCGATCAATTCAGTATGAGAAGGGAGTTCTATTCCTCTAACAATGTATTCTCCTGGAGGTATGACCACACGTCTAAACCCCTTGGAAATAGCTTTTTCAAAGGATTTTGTGCAATCTTTTTTCCCATCTCCCACTGCACCATAATCAAGAACAGAAACTGTTTTTGTCCTTTTTTTTAACCAAGTCATTTCAAAATCCAATACCATTTTCCAAAGAGGAAAAACATTTCCTGCTTTACTTACTAAGACTGGTGGTTCTGTCGTAAAATCGTTTTTCTCATAGCTGAGTGCATTTACGCTTAACCAACTGGATTTTTGTTTTGCCAAACTTCCTGTTAAAGTTCGGAAAAGTTTTTCCGTTTTATCAATAGCTTCTAATTTTTTTATCGGGCTGCCATATGCAGGGAAAATAGACGTTAATTTTTGCTGAATGATTTG
Source organism: Carnobacterium sp. ISL-102 (assembly GCF_018612935.1). Lineage (NCBI taxonomy): Bacteria > Bacillati > Bacillota > Bacilli > Lactobacillales > Carnobacteriaceae > Carnobacterium > Carnobacterium sp. ISL-102. The sequence goes on from NZ_JAGGRF010000029.1 coordinate 44,549, forward strand.
TTCTTGATCCATTCTCTTCACCCCTTAAAGTTCCCTATCCTATTTTTCAAATCTCAATATGCGTTAACTTTCCTTTGCATTGGCCACAAACGTACTTTTGAGTATTAACTTTACGCTGTCGATAGATAAACTGTGAACAACCTTGACATTGATAAAGGATTCTTTTCTTTACTGGTTTAGCATTCTCGTTTAATGATTTTACAAATCTCGAACCACCGACTTCTGCTAATAACCATTTAAATTCTTTGTCCTTATGTTGAAAGCCTTTGCCCAATAAATGCAGATGATAATGGCAAAGTTCATGCTTGATCACTCCTAAAAATTCACCTGTTCCAAAGGTTTCAAGAATTTTAGGATTAAAATCTAGATTATGGGAATTTAAATGGTAACGTCCCCCTGTTGTACGCAAACGATTATTAAATACTGCTTGATGCTGAAAAGGCAGCCCAAAGCAATCACGTGATATCTTTTCCACTAATACCTGTAGTTCGTCTTGATTCATATATATTCTTCCTTTTAATTAAATCTTAGTTTTCACTTTTCCAATAGTTTCTTTATGCTTTATTTTACAAGTTTGCAAGCTGTTCTACAAATGTAAACCATCACGAAAAAGGAATTGAGAAAAAAACCCAACCCCTTTCTATGTTTGAACGATTATACTAAAATATCTCTATTTTTATTCTTTTGGTTTCAACATCGTTAGAGCAATTCGTCCCTTTTTCAGATCCACGTTATCGACCCAAACAGTTACAACATCTCCGACTGAAACAACATTTGTTGGATGTTGGACATACCCTTTGCTTAGTTTAGAAATGTGGACCATCCCGTCTTGTTTAACTCCTATGTCTACGAAGGCGCCAAAATCAACAACATTTCTGACAGTACCTTCTAATTCCATACCTGGTATTAGATCTTCCATGCTTAAGACATCTGTGCGCAACAATGGTGCAGCTAATTCATCACGTAAGTCACGGCCAGGTTTTGACAAAGCTTGCACCATATCTTTTACCGTTTCCTTACCTAGACCAACTTGATCAGTTAATACTGCTAGATCTATTTTTTCTAGAACTTTTTTGGCTTCCATACTACCTACATCTGACAAAGCTAATCCTGCTAATTCAATAATTTGTTTTGCTTCTTTATAAGTTTCAGGATGAATTCCAGTGTTATCTAATACATTTTTCCCACCGATGATGCGTAAGAACCCAACTGCTTGTTCATAAGCTTTTGGACCTAAGCGAGAAACTTTTTTCAATTGAGCACGACTCTCAAATCGGCCATTTTCTTCACGATAAGCCACTACATTCGTTGCGGTCGTTTTATTTAATCCTGCTACGTGTTGCAATAAAGGTGCACTGGCAGTATTTACATTTACTCCAACTTGGTTAACGGCCGTTTCTACTACAAAATCAAGTCGTTCCTCTAATTTTTTTTGAGAAACATCATGCTGATATTGACCCACACCAACTGATTTAGGATCGATTTTAACAAGCTCAGCTAATGGATCTTGCAAACGACGTGCGATACTAACGGCACTTCTTTGTTCAACTTGCAAATCAGGAAATTCTTCTCGAGCTGTTTTACTGGCTGAATAGACCGATGCACCTGCTTCGTTTACAATAACATAGAAAACTTGTCGTCCCATTTCCTTTAAGTTTTCAGCAACAAATGTTTCAGATTCACGACTAGCGGTCCCATTTCCAATTGCAATCATTTCAACTTGGTAAAACTCAACTAATTCTTTGAATTTAACAGCTGCTTCAGCACGTGCGTTTACACCTGCCGGCTTATGCGGATAAATCACATCGATCGATAATACTTTACCTGTAGGATCAATAACAGCTAACTTACACCCTGTGCGGTATGCTGGATCCAAACCTAATAAAATTTTACCTTTTAGCGGTGCTTGCAATAGTAAATTGCGTAAATTTTCGCCAAAGATATGAATGGCTTGTTCTCCTGCTGTTTCAGTTAATTCAGCACGGATCTCACGTTCGATCGATGGTCCGATAAATCGCTTATAACTATCTTCGTAAGCTGCCTTTATAAGCGGTGCAGCTGTTGATTTTGGCTGCTTGATCAATTGTTTTTCTAAATACTCATGGATTTTATTTTCATCTAAAACAAAAGAAATTTTCAGAATATCTTCTTTTTCGCCACGATTCATAGCTAAAACACGATGTGAAGCTACTTTTGACAACGGTTCACTGTAGTCATAATACATTTCAAAGGTTCCTTTTTCATCTTTTTCTACTTTTTTAACTTTAGCTGTAATAGCTCCATTTTTAGCACTATACTCACGGATCCAAGTCCGATATCTAGGTTCATCTCCGATTTGTTCCGCCAGAATTTCGTGTGCTCCAGTTAATGCATCCTCACTTGTTGCAACTTTATTCTCTTTATTGATATACTTTTCTGCTTCAGCTTGTACATTGTCGTTTGGAAAAGACAACAGCCATTCTGCTAATGGTTCTAAACCACTTTCTTTTGCAATCGTTGCTTTTGTACGACGTTTTTGTTTAAATGGACGATACAAATCTTCCACTAGCTGCATTTTTGCTGCCTTTTTTATTTCTTCTTCAAGTTCTGGAGTCAATTTTCCTTGTTCTTCAATCGTTCTTAAAACATCATTTTTTCTTTTTTCTAAATTCGTTAAGTAATTATGACGTTCTTCTATTTCGCGTATTTGGACTTCATCCAAAGTCCCTGTCATTTCTTTGCGGTATCGGGCTATAAAAGGGACAGTGTTGCCTTCAGCTAGTAAGTCTAAGACCGTTGTTAATTGCTTTTTAGAATAGCTTTTCAATTCGTTTTTTAGTAAATCTAATACAATCGATTCATTTGTTTCAGTCATGTAGTTCTCCCTCTCTTGTTCCACTTTGCTTAGCTATTTTACCATAAATATAGCGGGCTATCCAAATCACTCTCATATGCATAGGAGGATTTTATCTTTTCAAAAAAAAGTACGCAAAAAGGTTTTACCCTTTTTGCGTACTTTTTACTTTTCTGGCAATTGAAATACCACTATCGCTTTACTGATTTCTGCTGTTGGATCTTTGGTCAGCCAATGTTTAGATCCACCTAAACAAGCGCAGATGTAATTTACTCGGTTGTCCACTAAAGTTTTCCTATAATGGACATGTCCCATAATACTGTAAGCGATCGGATATGTTTGATACAGCTTTTCATATGAAGAACTTCCTAGAAAAGCATTAAAATAGTCATAAATTTTATGTGGCAAAGAAACGACGAATTTTGGATGAGTAACCACATGCGTCATTAAGATGATCTTTCGTTTCCCAACTGACTGAAGATCTGATTCTATCTTATCCAGCATCCATTGAGCAGTCTCCCTATTTTCTTCTCCCCAATGAACATAACGCTTGTCTTGCCATGTCCCAAATCTTAATGTCATTTCATTAAATTCTGCTTGTGTATATTTAGTTTGATCTCCGTAGCCATGGTCATACCATCCAGCATTTCCAACAATGGCCCACTCATCATTTACTATATACGGTTTATTTAACAAACTATTCGTTTGGTTTTTGAAAAATCGGTAGATTTTTTTCGTATCTGTTTCTCCATTTTTTAACGACCAAAAGTCATGATTCCCTGGGACAAATAAAACTGGAATACCGCTTTTATTTGTCACTTCATCTAGAAACTGTTGTGATACTAAATAATCACTGCTGATATCGCCAGCAATCAGCATCAAATCGATCTGCTGCTGACTGATTTGTTTACTAACAATTTCTGAAAACGTTTCTTCTCCAGTTAGTTTTTTCTGATTGGTATCAATATGCAAATCTGATAATACACCAATTTTCATAAACCTCTCCCTTATAACTTTATACTAGCTGATTTTTATTCTTCTATCAGGCCTTGCTCCGTTAAAAATTGTTGGGCAACTTCACTTGTGCTCTTTCCCTCAACATTTACAGCATAATTCATTTCCCGCATCTCTGCATCAGTAATTTCACCAGATAATTGGTTTAAAATACGATCTAATTCTGGGAAATCTGCCAACGTTTCAGTCAGCATTAAAGGAGCTCCTTGATAAGGTGGAAATAAGCCGCGATCATCCTCTAAAACAACTAGATCATATTGAGCAAGTTCACTGTCTGTTGAATAAGCGTCAACTAAGTTAATATCCCCTGTTTCAATAGCTGTGTAGCGCAGTTTTGGTTCCATTGTTTGAACATCCCCAAAAGTTAGTCCATATAACTCTTGAATTCCCAAATACCCATCTTGACGATCAGAAAATTCTAATGTAAAGCCGGCTTTAATTTCGTTTGCGATCGGAATCAAATCAGAAATAGTTTCAAGTTGATATTTTTCTGCTAGTTCTGAAGTAACTGCAAGCGTATAAGTATTATTAAAGGCCATCGGTTCCAACAAGGACATATCATACTGCTTCGCCAAACCTTCCTTAGCTTGTTGATAAACAGCTTGTTCATCTGTTGAAGCCACTTCTTCATTTAAAAAAGTTGCCAAAATCGTTCCAGTATATTCCGTATAAATATCGATATCTCCTGATTCTAATGCGTTGAATACAAAAGTTGTTTTTCCCATATTCGGCTGCAGCGTGACGGCTACATCTGTTTCTTCTTCAATCAAGTATTTATACATATTCATAATAATTTCAGGTTCTGCACCTAATTTACCAGCAATGACCAATTCTTCTTTGTCTTTAGTCAATAAAGGTACAATTAGTAAACTTAAAATAATAACACTAAGAATACCCAATGTGACCACTGTTTTCTTGAAAGAGATTTTTTCAAACAAGCTCAAAAGGTAATCAAATAAGATGGCTAGTAATGCTGCTGGAATCGCTCCTAATAAAATCAAATAATTATTTCCGCGATCGATCCCTAATAGAATAAGACTTCCTAGTCCACCGGCTCCAATTAAAGCTGCGATAGTACCAGTTCCGATGATCAGCACCATGGCATTACGGATCCCAGCCATGATGATCGGCATAGCAATCGGGATCTGTACTTTAATCAGTTTCTTGAATCGATTCATTCCCATTGCGTCTGCCGCTTCATTTAACGATGGATCAACTTCCATTATTCCAGTATATGCATTTCTTAAAATAGGCAACAGGGCATAAATCACCAATGCTATAATAGCTGGTAAAGTTCCTATTCCTACTAAAGGTATCATCAATCCTAAAAGAGCAAGTGAAGGGATAGTTTGGAAAATAGAGGTGATTTGTATCATAACGGTTGCCATTTTTTTATGTCTAGTTAAGTAGATTGCTAGCGGAATAGCTATAACGACCGCTATAAACAATGAAACAAATGATAATTGCATATGTTCAATCAGTGCTGTCACTAATTCACCTTTACGTTCTTGAAAGGTAGCGATAAATTCATTCATCCTATAGCACCACTCTTTCTTTTTCAACATGAATTTCTTGAGCTAAATAATTGAGCAGCTGTTGCTTTGTGATCTTGCCTATCCTATTGCCTTCTTTTTCTTTGATGATAACAAACTCTTCCTTAGCTAAAGCAACAACTAATGTATCAACTGTATCTTCCGTTGTCAAATAAGATCCTATTTCTTCAACTGCTTCAACGATTTCTAACTTTCCGGTGGTAAGGATCTGTTGGATCGTTGGGGTGTTTTTAAAATCACTGATCCCTGTTTGTAAAAATTTACGGACAAAATCATTTTTAGGGTTTTTTTGAATTTCACTTGGTGTTCCTATTTGTTCTATTTTTCCTTTATTCATCAAACAGATACGGTCTCCCAAAGCTAATGCCTCTTGAATATCATGTGTTACAAAGACGACTGTCTTATTCAATTTTTTTTGCAACTTAGCTACATCATTTTGTAAATTACGTTTGCTGATTGGGTCTAACGCACTAAATGGCTCATCCATTAGAATGATATCCGGATTAGCAGCTAAGGCTCTGATCACACCGATTCTCTGCTGCTCTCCACCTGAAAGTTCAGACGGTTTCCGGTTTCGGTATGTTTCTGGATCCAGTCCAACATTATCAAGCAGCTCTGTCACTCTATTTTGGATATCTTCTTTAGACCATTTTTTCATTTCTGGTACGATCATAATATTTTCTTCAACCGTCATATTTGGGAACAAAGCGATTTGCTGCAATACATATCCAATGTTCCATCGTAATTCTTGCAAGTTATAATCGCTGATCGGTTTTTCATTTATTCGGATAAAACCTGACGTTAATGGAATCAGGCGATTGATCATTTTAAGCGTTGTCGTTTTCCCACTTCCACTTGGTCCAATGATCACAAAAAATTCCCCATCTTCTATTTCCAAATTGATATTTGACACAACCGGTTTACCTTTTTCATATTCTTTAGAAACATTTTCAAAAAGTATCATTTCATCTCTCCTTCAATTTTCCTTTTTAGCTGCTTTCATCTATACTCTTCCATCCCAAACAAATCCTGCGTTGTCTATTTTGACATCTTTGACTAGTTCTTGTTTATTGAATGAAACACCATGAAGGGCTCCTCCATACACAGCCCCCCCATCTATACCGATTTTATGATCTTCTATCCATAAATCAGTTGTTTGGTTGTCTCCATATAAAGCAGGCGTAATGGTATGACCAAATACAATTGTCTTTCCTGTATTATTTTTTTCTTTATGAAAGGACTCACGGATCCAAACATAATCATAATCAGCTGTTTGGCGCCAGTCTCTTTTAGTTAAATCAACGCCAGCATGAACAAATAAAAAATCTCCCCATTCGTAGTACAGAGGCAATGTTTCAAGGAACGGTTGCAGCGTTGGATAACGACTAGTCAAAATCATCACAATTTCAGTAGGTGAGTATTCATCGTCTAAACTAGGATGCAAGAAAGTTTCAAGAGTTTTCATACCACCGTTTAGACAATAAACGCCATAATTTTTTTCTGGTTGGTTCATAAACGCCAACAACATCGCTTCATGATTGCCCTTTAAATAGATTGCTCCTTTTTGTTCTACCAACATCTTTGCCAATAAAAAACAATCTTTTGGATTTTCGCCGCGATCGCCTAAATCACCGATCAAAAGAAGCTGCTGTGTTTCTTCATTCCAATGAGTCAACATTTTTTTAAACATTGAAATTTGTCCATGAACATCTCCGATTGCAAATAATTCTTTTTTCATCATTCAACACCTCTTTGAACTTTTTATTATTATACCAGTTGATCAATGAATTTTATAAAATAATGATTTTATACTTCAGTTTACAAGACGTTAATCTAGACTATAAAAATCAGAATCATTATAATTAGTAAAACGTTTACTATTGCTAATGATAATATAGAAAGGAAGTATCAAACCATGAATTGGAAAAAAGGAATCGGAATTGTCATCGCTATTGCCATCATCGCTTTTATTTTTTATAGTGTTGTAAATTCTAACACTGAGGAAGAAGCGATCACTGTGCAAACTGCGAAAGTATCGCAAGAGACGATCAAAGAAACATTAAGTACAACTGGAATAATTGAATCTACTCAAACACAAGCTATTTTTGGTCAAGGACTTATTCAAGATGTGCCTGTAAGCGTAGGAGATGCCATTGAAGAAGGCGATAATCTTATTTCTTATAGTGATGGAACAAATCGGACAGCTGATTTTAATGGAACAGTCACGATCGTTAATGCAAAAAACGGTCAAATCGATTTAAGCAGTCAAAATGGTGAGCCAGCTGTTGCGATTGCTGACTTGAGCGATTTACAAGTTACGATCAATTTAAGTAAATCAGATGCAGCTCTTATTGAAGAAGGGCAAGTTGCCTTCTTAATGACTGGCGATAATTCATTTAATGGTACTGTATCGCATATTGATCCTACAGCTTCCACTGTGACAAGTCCGACCAGTACATCTATGGTTTTAAAGTCTATTGTTTCTTTTGATACACCGCCCGAAGACCTATTTGTTGGTTTCGATATTGATGTAGATGTTACAACGAACACTGCAGACAATGTTTTGGCTATTCCAATCGAAGCTCTATTATATGATGAAGACAATAAACCATATGTTTATGTTGTTGAAAATGAAAAAGCAATAACTACACCGATAGAATCTGGTATCCAATCCGCTACACACGTAGAAGTAACAGATGGTCTAACGTTGGAAGACACGATCATCTTATCTCCAGATGATACGATCAGTGACGGCACCATGGTAACTAGTGAATAGAAAGGAGCTCAAACATGATCAGTATAAAAAATATCGTTAAAACTTATACTACTGGTGACGAAACATTAGTTGCATTAGATAATGTTTCCCTAGAAATAATGGCTGGCGAGTTTACTGCAATAATGGGCCCAAGCGGGTCAGGAAAATCGACGTTAATGAATATTTTAGGGCTATTAGATCGTTTTGATTCAGGCACTTATATACTCAACGGTCAAAACGTAAGTGATTTAGATGATAAAGAGAGTGCCAAAATTCGCAACAAAGAGATTGGCTTTATTTTCCAATCCTTTAATTTGATGCCTCGTATGTCTGTTTTAGAAAATGTTGAATTACCTTTAGTATACGCAGGTGTGAAATCTAAAGAAAGAAAAGAACGAGCTCTAAAAGCTTTAGAACGGGTCGGTTTAAGCGATCGCGTCAAACATAAACCAAACGAAATTTCGGGTGGTCAAAAACAGCGAGTGGCTATTGCCCGAGCAATCGTAAATAACCCTTCTGTATTAATGGCAGATGAACCCACCGGAAACCTAGATTCCAAGACAACTGTCGACATTATGCGTATTTTTCAAGAGTTAAATGCTGAAGGAACAACAATTCTGATGATCACCCATGAATCCGAAGTATCTTTATATACTAAACGGATCCTCACATTTAATGATGGTGCATTAGTGGATGATCAGCTTCAAAAATCAGTCTATAAAGGAGCTTTCGCATGACTATTCGTGAAAATTTCAAAATGGCCGTCGATAGTATCTTTTCAAACAAATTACGTTCTCTTTTGACTATGTTGGGTATCATTATAGGTATCGCAGCGGTTATCGCTATTTTATCAATAGGAAATGGTGCTACCTCAGAAATAACTAAAACGTTCAATGATTTTGGAGCTTCTACTATTTCATTATCTCTAAGCGACAATGCTTCGACTGATGCAACGATCACAGATGCAGACATCAACGCACTAAAAAAATCGATCCCTGAGATCACGCGTATTTCACCAGACAATACGGTCACTACAACCGTACAGTCAGATTTCGAAAGCCGCACAGCTGTAGCATTCAGCGGTACAACCGATTTGCAATATACTAATCGATCAATGGAAAGTACACTCATCTATGGACGCTACTTCAATCAAAATGATTACGATGATGCAAAAGAAGTGGTCGTGATTACTGAAGATACAGCTACAACTTTATTCAATGGGCGTCAAAATGTGATTGGTGAGGATATCCAGCTACTCAGCAATGCTGGAAACACCGTTAATTTAACCATTATTGGTATTGTAGAAGGGACCTTCAAAGAATTACAAGGCTCATTCGACTTGAGCCAAATGCCCTTATTTTTAGCCCTTCCTCTTACAACAATAGAAAAGTTAAACCCGACAGTGCACCTTATGAACAATTTGACGGTTCAAGTGACAGATAAGGATGCAATCGAATCGGTCTCTAATCGTATGGTACGACTATTAGAAACAAGACATGACACTGTAGGAGAAAACTTTTATACAGCAACTAACTTCTTACAAGCTCTTGATCAAGTAGATTCAGTTTTAGGTTTATTTGTTAACTTTATTGCTGCCGTCGCGGCGATTGCTTTATTGGTAGGCGGGATTGGCGTCATGAATATTATGCTGGTATCTGTAACCGAACGAACACGTGAGATTGGGACAAGAAAAGCTTTAGGCGCGACAACGACTACCATTCTTTTTCAATTCCTAATGGAAGCCGTCATCCTAACTCTGATTGGTGGGATTCTTGGTTTATTCCTGGGTATACTCCTTGCAAATGGAATATCTAGTGCTTTAAATATCGTCCCTACTATCACATTAGGATCTGTCGTCCTCGTTCTCCTCTTTTCTACTGCAGTAGGGATCTTTTTCGGTATTTATCCTGCTCGAAAAGCTGCAAAATTAGATCCAATAGAAGCTTTAAGATACGAATAATTTTAAAAAAGGTCTTTGAGTCTGCATTATTAGTCAAACGAAAACTTTTTTGATACTCATTAGATCAATAAACCTTCTTTATTAGTCAAATGAAGATATATGTGATGCTCATTTAATCAATATATTAAATTTATTAGTCAAAAAGAGCCTTATCTGGTACTTCTTTGATCAATAACCCTAAACAAAATCCCTTTTTATATTAATTACGTAATGAAAAAGGCTCAGTATCCAAATAAAAAGCGCACAAGAGTATTCTTGGACGCTTTTTATTTACTTTATTATTGCTTTAAATATCTGATTTTATAGCTGTTAAATCATCATTTAATATTTTAGCATCAAAGCTTTTAATTCTCTTTGATGAGATGATTCCAGCAATCATACTGCCATTTACATTTAACAATGTACGTCCCATATCAATAAGCGGTTCTACAGAAATAACCAACCCTACGATTGCTACTGGTAAATCTAATGCCCCTAGCACGATCAACGCAGCAAAGGTTGCTCCTCCACCAACACCAGCAACACCAAATGAACTGATTGTAACAACAGCTAAGATAGTAAGAATATAAGCAGGACTAAAAATATCTATTCCCACAGTAGGTGCTACGATAGCTGCCAGCATAGCTGGATAAATACCTGCACACCCATTTTGACCAATCGATAAGCCGAATGTTCCAGAGAAGTTTGCTGACGCTTGATCGACTCCTAAAGATTTTGTTTGTGTTTCAATATTCAACGGTAACGCACCTGCACTTGAACGAGAAGTAAAGGCAAAACTTAGTACCGTAAATGTCTTTTTAAGGTATTGAATGGGGTTAACTTTTACTCCAATCAATATCAACATGTGGATCAAAAACATAGCGATAAGTGCTGCGTATGAAGCAATAACAAACATACCTAAACTAAGCAAGGCATTAAAGTCACTTGTAGCAAGTGCCTTAGTCATTAAAGCAAAAATTCCGTAGGGTGTTAATCGCAATACTAAAGTAACAATGCGCATTACGATAGCATACAAACTTTCAATTATTTTAGCAAAAAACTCTCCTGCTTCTTGATCTTTACGGTGCACTCCTAAATAGGCTACTCCAACAAAAGCAGAGAAAATAACAACCGCGATTGTACTTGTCGAGCGTGAGTTTGATAAATCAGCGAAAAAGTTTACAGGGATAAATGCTATAATTTGTTCTGGAATACTTAAATCAGCGACTTGCTCTTGACTGATATTTAATTCCTCAATACGTGCCGTTTCAGCTGTACCTTGTACAAATTCTGCGCCATCTAAATTAAATACCATAACACTCAATATTCCAATCAATGCGGCAATAGCCGTTGTTCCTAAAAGTGTTGCTAATACTGTAAAACTTATTTTGCCGAGGTCTTTTGACCCTTCAATTTTTGTAAATGCTCCTACAATAGACACAAAAATTAGTGGCATGATCAACATTTGTAAGAATTTAACATAGCCATTTCCGACGATATTGATCCAATCGATCGATCCAGTAGTGACCTCACTGCCAGCTCCAAAGATAAGCTGTAATATAGCTCCAAACACAACACCTGATCCTAAAGCAATAAAAACACGTGTTGAAAATTTTATGTGTTTTTTTTGTAATTGCCAGAATCCAACAAGTACGGCAATGAATAATACCAACACCATACCAATATAAAGATTTGTCATAATGATCCTCCCTTTTTTGCTTCCTTAATCAAGTTAAGAAAACAGATCCATCATAAGATTAAAGGTCTCAAGTAGCCCAGTCCAAAGTAACTACCCTAAAAACGAGGAAATTCCTTGCATTTTCAGTGATTCTTAAAGTTTACTTTACTTTTGTAAGGAAATCAAGAAAAAACGCAAGAAAATAAAGTCTTCAAACTAATGATGGATAATTAGTTTGAAGACTTTATTTTTTATTATTTCAATTGTACTATTCAGATCATTGTTTGTTTTTTTCTAAGTCTTCAACGGGTTCAGTATTGATTAAAGGTTTTACAATACTTTTATTTTTTCTTTCTTTTTTATGGAAGAAAACGACTTCTAATAAAGGAACAATTATAGCTGCTGTAAATCCTCCTGAAAACCCATTGTTGTAAAGATTCATACCCGCATGTAAATAACTGATATTCGTTACGATAACCATATGCAAACCACCTGCAAAAATTCCAGCTATCACTCCATAGTGTCCGCTAATAGGTGCTAGAGTTGTCCCAAATAAAGCCGTAAGTAAAAAACCAGTACTTGATAATTCAGCTGATGTCAGCCAACCTACGATCAATACTCCTAACAGAATGGGGAAAACGTTTTTCACGTGCTTTCCATAGGCTCCAAATCCAACTACTGTAAATATTCCTCCAATAACTGGACCGTTTAATTCTCCCCTTACGATCAATACAAGCGTAGTCGTCAGACCACCTAACAAAGCCATATTTATCAAAGTTAATCCTAAACCATGATGCTCTATAAAATCTGAACCGCCTTTTCCGTCTTCTTTCAAAAAAGCAGCGTATCCGGAAAATGAACCCCCATTAAAATAAAGTCCCCCACTAAATAATAAAAAAAACAAACTATAGAGATAAATAGATAAAGGTTGGTTATAACCACTTGAGACTAAATTAACCGTGTCTACTTCTATTCCGTAAGCTCTAAAAATTGCAATAAAAGCCATACCAATAATTCCAGCAGTAAACCCAATATTATATAGACTGAACCCTTTATGAAAACTTACAAAATGACGTGATAACGGAGGCAAAATCAGACCAACAATAGCTCCAGCTATCCATCCTAAAAGAATTCCCGTAAAAAATGAGAATCCGCTGTTGAAAGCTACTTCACTTACTAATGGTCCTAAAGCGGTTCCATATAAAGCCGCTAGTAAATAATTTTTAAACGGAGTACGGGTCAGTTTAGCGTACAAAAATACTCCCAAAATAATTGGAATAGAATTAAATAAATTTTTACCAAACAAAGAAAATCCTGCTATCGTGAAAATAGCCGCAAATAATGGACCAGATAATGTTACTTTCGTTGAACGGATAATGAGAAGACTTTTTATGATCATCAATGCTGCATTGATAAATGCAGCACCAACATTTGTGATTTTAAAATAATCTGTTACTAGATTAGCCGGAGAAATGAGAATTTTAAGACTTCCATGCCAAATTTCTTCAAGTGTATTGAAGTATAGTGCTAATCCGACTAACGTAAAAGAGAAAAAAAGAGCAATCATATATTTTATTCTTTCCATTACTACTGGATTCTCATCCTGTAAAGGTAGGAACCATAATTTTCCCATAAGCATCAACCTCTTTTCTTTAAAAAGCTTAATTAGACTTTAAAACCTTTTTTTAGATAAAGCGAGTACTTGCTATTAGAGAAATAATAACACGAATTTTTAATTGACACAATTTAATTTAAACTAAAAATAGCTTTTTTGAGAAAAAGCACCCCTAAATATATGAGGCTGCTGAAAAAGTAGTTTTATCTAGCGGAGACTAACTTAATAGTAAACAAGAAAGCGGAAAAATGGGAGTGCCCATTTTTCCGCTTTCTTAGTTTAATCCATTTTAGTCCTCTTTGAGGTTTATTATTCAATTTTTTTTTT
>NZ_JAGGRF010000030.1:0-2665 GCF_018612935.1 Carnobacterium sp. ISL-102
GAGGATCAAACTCTCATATAAAATGATGCTTGAAGCTCATTATTGAATTGCTAGCGAATAATTATTCACTAATTTTGTTACTGTTGACTTAGCACTGCTAAGTCACCCTCACATTTATTTCATCTTACTTTGTTTAGTTTTCAAAGGTCTAAGTACGCTGTAACGGTTCGTTACAACTTCTATATAATAACAAGTTATCTTTAAATTGTCAATAACTTTTTTATGAAAATTATTTTTTATAGAATTTTTATTCATTTTTTGTGTAAATTGCTTGATCTAGCAACTTCCATTACTTTACATGCTTTACACAAAATTGTCAACTATTTTACAATCGAATTAGGTAAAAAAATTCGATGTGATCTAAGCACCAGCTTTAATAGATTTTCACCCCTTGTTTCTCCATACTCATTTCTATAAAAACAGACGCTTATTTTATTTGTAGATTTATATCCAATTCATCAAAAATTTGGCAAAGTTTTTTTTACTGCAGATCAACTAGTTCTATTTCACCTATTTTTTGTAGGGTCAACATGTTTGTCATTTTCTATGAACAGTCTCTTTGTAATATTGGGAACGGTTTCCGCTACAGTAACAGTTTTAATAGTAACAAGCTTTTTCTTTAGTCGGAGAAGCTGCATAACTTATCCGTTAACTTCTATCATTTTTACTCTCCTGACAACTATAATTACAAACAGATCAATCTAAGCTATTTAACGGTCTATTACTACTCATTCTATCAAAAGTAACACTTACCCGATTGGATAAGGTCAACTACCACTAATACTTGATTGCTTAATTACACATGTGTGCTCTTTTGATCAGTAGCTGTTCGCATTCTTTATTACAAAAAAAGGTCATTAGATATTAGTAGTTGGTTAAAAAATACGAGCTGTTCCTCAACTTGATCAGCCAGCTAAGTATTCTATACCGATTTGTGATCACTATACTAAAAATCTACCCACTATTTTAAAAATAAATACCAAAAATTTGAATGATAACTAATCGATATTCAGTATACATTAGATTTAGCTATCTCCATCGTACCGCTATTTGTATTCTAGCGTTCAACTAATTTATATTGGTTCGTTCATTTTCTTTTTTGATTTATCTACCTATTATTTCGGCTAACAAATTAGACCAAGGCACTTATTACCACAGTTACCTATTAGTCAGAAGAAATGAATTATAAACGCAGCAGAAAAACTCATTTTTTGTATCTTTAGGATGACATGATGTAATAGTAAGCTTACTATTGCATCATGGTCAAAATGGACCAAAGATTCCAAAAGACTAAGAATTATTTATAGCAGTGTGGAGACTTCAATAGAAAAGATATATCATCAATCGTCAAGTCCCTTTGACCTTGTTTAAGAAACGTAATCCTCTAGACATTCCAGTTTCTAACCCTTAGTATAGCTTACAAGCTAATCCTTTACTCCAGAAGAGACCTAATCTGATTTTATTGATCCGCAACCAATCTACCGAAGCATTATTACACTAATCTTCTATATGATAATGAAGCTTTAGAGATACCAATAACCTATAGGATATTCTTTAGTTTATATCTTTCTTGTCCGAGTTCAATCGCTAGCGTCATCTGTATTTTATATCAGCATTCAGGTTCTTATGAAAAAGCATGGCATTTTCTCAACTAATCAGTCTTTAAATTTGGCCGTTCAAATTGTCATGCTAACTTTTCTTTACTTATTGCTTACCATTCTTTGTAAGTTTTTTGATTTTTTAAGTTCAAAAAAAGCCTTAACAACTTTTTGATCTTCCACACTTCTATTTCCGCCTCATGAAATACCGTTACCTAATTTCCAATCAAATTGAATCTATTCAGCTTGAAATTGATTGCCGTTTCTTGCCATGCATTAACAGTCTACCTATTACACCTTATTCTGAATAAGATACCGTCGATCCAATAACGCAAAAGTAAAGAACCAAGTATGCTATTTTTTTATTGAGTCACTACTGCATAGTCCAGGCGACCTTCTAAAGGTTCCATTCAGTTTAAATTTATCCTGACAATACTTATCTTCTATGAAAGAGTAATTAATTTATTAAAATGTCGCTCTTCCCTGTGGATCATTGTAAAACTCGAATCATCCTAGGGCTTTCTAGCAGCAGATAGATCGATTCATTCGGGGATTTACTTCATAAAAGCTGCAAACGCGAGCTGACAAAGATATCTCTATTTAATATTTTTTACAAAGGGCTTACAACTCTGTTTCTATAATTTTTAGTGTTGATAGATTTAATCCAATTACTTATTACTCAAAATTTCCGGCGAAACAGAGTTGCTTGTAGTCATGTGCAAGATTCAATGAGAATTACAAAACGTTGGCGCTTCAGCGAGTAGGTTTTGTTTAGAACGCTTGAAAGTCTGTAAGACCAAGTGCTTACAGGCGGTATAACGACTCCACAAGCAAACCCTTTTATTCCAAAAGAAATTTTATTGTGAAGTATCTATCCACACCATTTGACGTAGAACCTTTAAATAAAATTCAACAAAAAAATACACCTAACGTTTTTAAAACGTTAGGTGTATTTAGTATACCGGCGGCCGGAATCGAACCGGCACGCCCTTGCGGGCACAGGATTTTGAGTCCAGCGCGTCTACCAGTTCCGCCACGCCGGCATATGGACTACTTTTTTCATCTTT
>NZ_JAGGRF010000031.1:0-44089 GCF_018612935.1 Carnobacterium sp. ISL-102
AGTAGTAAAATAGAATAGCTACAAGTGGCTAACTTAAACTTGAAATTTTCGGTCAATAGAAAATAACTAACTTTTAAAAAAATATATAAAATAAAACAAAAAAAAGTACCAACAGATTTGTTACTCTGTCGGTACTTTAATAGAGCTGTACGCTTTACTTTTACAATTACATTTTTATTATTTAGCTATGCTAAAAATGAAGTCTGGATACAATTGAAATCAAAGTTTCACGACATTTGCAGCTTGCGCTCCACGATTTCCTTCAACGATTTCAAATTCAACTGCTTGTCCTTCTTCTAATGATTTGAAGCCTTCACCGGTAATTGCACTGAAATGTACAAATATATCATCTCCGCCTTCAACTTCAATAAAGCCAAAACCTTTTTCACTATTAAACCATTTTACTGTTCCTTTTTCCATAATTTACTGTACCCCCGATTAGTCATTTTGCAATTGATTTTCTTTTGTGGCTATTCGTCTTTTTAATACAATGAAATCGATTACAAGGTAATTATAACGCAGCATTTTTCATTTTGCAAGGGGATACTTTTCTTTAATAGAGCCGTTCTTGTAAAAAAAAACATTTAGACAGCAGAAAAATTTTCAATGAATTCACGATAAGCTTTAGCTTCATTCAGCGATACAGAATTACTGTTATCCAATTTAGAATCTAAAATATCTTCTAATGAAATGGAAACTTTGTTAAGGAATGTTGCATTCCCAATTAGGTCCATCCAGTAAGTTCCATCTTCATGTTTATGAACAATCGTTTGGACCATCCCACCAGGATTGGTCACTTGAATTTTTTCTTCGATCATACCACCTTTTAACAATACATACATTAGACTGCTAGCTGCCATTGCTGTTCCACAAGCATTTGTAAAACCTACACCTCTTTCAAATGTACGAACAAATATTTCTTGTTTACCTAGCTCTTCTACAAAACTGATATTTACTCCATCAGGGAAATAAGGGTTTTTTCCATTTAAGTACTTTGCAAGTTTTTCGAACTGTGGGCTAGTTAATGTCCCATGATCAACGAAACTAATCAAATGAGGATTTGGCACTGCTACTGCTGAAAACTTCAAACCAGGCGCTAAATCAGACAATTCTTGATCAATAAAATTTTCTGATTTCCAATTAAATGGTAATTTTTCTAAATTAAAAGATACAGGAGAAATCTCAACTTGAAAGGTTTGAATATTTTTCCCTAACTCTTCTGCTTTTTTCACCTGTAAATCAGCGTGCATTGTTTCAATAATAAATTCATCTAATTTTTTCTTTTCAGAAAGATAGCGCGCAACCGTTCGCAAACCATTTCCGCACATACTAGCTTCACTACCGTCATTATTGATCACTCGCATGCTTTCACCCGACTCCTTGCGCTTAGCTGTCCCTACTAATAGGACTCCGTCAGCACCCTTAAGTAGTCCAGTATTACGATCTGTAATGATTTTCGTTAGAGATACTAGTTCATCTTGTGTCAACGGTCTTTCAAGCAGTGTTTCATCTAAAATAAAGAATTCATTCTCTGATCCATGAACCTTGATAAATTCTAATTGCATTGTGCTGTACCTCCTATTTTTTCTTTAATATATTTTACCATTTCATTTATAAAATACAATGAAAAATACATCCAAAGATCAACCTTTGGATGCATTTTTGTCAATTATTTTCTTCTGTTTCAGGAATTAAAGCTTCTGGAAAATGTTTTTCAACAATTGCTGCACAACGAGCACAAAGAGTTGGTGTCTGTTCATTAGATCCAACTTCTTCTTTAATAGCACGACATCTTTCGCAAGTTTCTCCATGAGCATGTTCGACTACAACAGCCACCGATTCAGAACGGATAGCGTTAATTGGCGCATCTTCGATCGATTCTGCTATTTCTAAATCTGAAACGATCAATAATTGAGCTAAATTACTATTCAACGAAACAAATAGGTCTTTTGTTTGTTCGGTAGGATAAAGCGTAACTTTTGCTTCAAAAGATTTTCCAATAATTTTTTGATTACGCGCTTCTTCGAGTGCTTTTTGAACAACGACACGAATTTCCATAAACGCATTCCAAATATTCAACAGTTCTGTTTCATTTTCGTAGTTATCAACAGCTGGTATATCTGTTAATTGAACAAATTCTTCTGGTTCACTTAAGAATGACCATATTTCTTCAGCTGTATGTGGAAGAATTGGAGTCAATAATTTTGTGACTTTTACTAGAACTTCATAGAAGACCGTTTGCATAGCACGTCTTTCGTAAGCATCTTCAGCTTCGATATAAACGACATCTTTAGCAAAATCCAAGTAAAATTGTGATAAATCGACGGTACAAAAGTTGTTGATCAATTGATAAATAGAAGAGAATTCATATTTCTCATAATGGCCTTCTACTTTTTCTACTAATTGGTTTAAACGAACCATCAGATATTTATCAACAGAACGCAAGTCTTCAAATGCAACTTTATTTTCTGAAGGGTCATAATCAGTAGTATTAGATAATAAGAAGCGCATTGTATTACGAATTTTACGATAAACTTCAGAAACTTGTTTTAGAATTTCATCACTGACACGTACATCAGCTTGAGTATCTACACTAGAAACCCATAGACGTATGATATCTGCTCCCATTTGCTTGATCACTTTGCTTGGTGCAATAGTATTGCCAATCGATTTACTCATCTTGCGGCCATCCCCATCTAAAACCATTCCTTGAGAGAGAACTGTTTTATAAGGAGCTACTCCATTGATGGCTACACTAGTTGTGATACTTGAATTGAACCATCCACGGTATTGATCTGAACCTTCAAGATACATATCGGCTGGAAAAGTTAAATTTTCTCTTGCTCTTAATACGGCTTCATGAGAAGATCCTGAATCAAACCATACATCCATAATATCGGTTTCTTTTGTAAAAATATTATTTGGACTTGAAGGATGAGTGAATCCTTCTGGTAATAGATCTTTAGCTTCACGCTCAAACCAACTATTTGAGCCAAATTCTCCAAATAAAGCAGCTACGTGTTCGATAGTTTCAGGTGTAATAATCGGCTCTCCGTTTTCACCATAGAAAATAGGTAGCGGAACTCCCCAAGAACGCTGACGTGAGATAACCCAGTCTCCGCGATCACGTACCATGTTGTATAAACGTTGCATCCCCCATTTCTGGACCCATTCAACGCCTTCAACAGCTTCTAAGATATCTCCGCGGAACTTATCAATAGATGCAAACCATTGCGGTGTAGCACGGAAAATAACCGGTTTCTTAGTTCTCCAGTCATGTGGGTAACTATGAGTAAAGAAGTTTAATTTCAATAATGCTCCTTCTTTTTCAAGCCATTCTGTGATCACTTTATTTCCTTTGTCATAAAAGATACCTTCTAAGCCTGGTGCTTCGTCTGTAAAGCATCCTTTATCATCAATCGGCGATAAAACAGCTAATTTATATTTTTGGCCTACAATGAAATCATCGTCCCCATGTCCTGGAGCCGTATGAACAAGCCCAGTTCCGGCATCAAGCGTAACATGGTCTCCGAGAATCACAAGAGAAGTACGATCATACATTGGATGTTTAGCCGTCATTAATTCTAAATCTTTCCCTTTTAATTCTTTAATGATTTCAAATTTATCCCAGCCAATTTCTTCTGCTACCGTCTCAATTAAATCTTTTGCCAAAACATATTTTTTGCCATCTGCTAGAATAACTGAATAATCATAGTCAGGGTGAACTGCAATTGCAAGATTTGATGGGATCGTCCATGGCGTAGTTGTCCAAATAACAAATGATGTATCTTCATCAATAAGCCCTTTCCCATCAGCTACTTTAAATGCTACATAAATACTAGCTGATTTAACATCTTTGTATTCAATTTCAGCTTCAGCAAGAGCTGATTCACTAGAAGGTGACCAATAAATTGGTTTTAATCCTTTATAGATATAGCCTTTCTCAGCCATTTTTCCAAATACACGAATTTGTGCTTCTTCGTATTCTTTTGTTAATGTTACGTAAGGGTGGTCCCATTCGCCAGCAATCCCTAACCGTTTAAAATCTTCTTTTTGTTTATTCACTTGTTCCCAAGCATATTCCTCACATAATTTACGAAATTCGGCAATACTCATTTCTTTACGTTTTACACCTTTATTTGTTAGCGCCTGCTCGATAGGTAATCCATGAGTATCCCAACCTGGAACGTAGGGAGATCTAAAACCAGACATAGATTTGTAGCGAACAATGATATCTTTACTAATTTTATTTAACGCATGACCTATATGAATGTTTCCATTTGCATATGGAGGACCATCATGTAAAACGAATGTCGGTTTGCCTTCATTCATTTTTTGGCGTTGTCCATAAATATCTAATTCTTCCCAATTCTTTTGCCACTCTAATTCGCGAACTGGTAGATTCCCACGCATGGGAAATTTTGTGTTTCCTAATTGTAATGTCTCTTTCATCTTCATCAAATATCGACCCCTTATTTATTAAATTTATCTCTTTCATTCCAAAATGACATGCTCATCATACAACTGAGCTTTATCAATTGCAACTATTCTTAACAATAAAAAAAAGACTCCATCCCTAGAGGGACGAAATCTTCGTGGTACCACCCAAATGTAGAATAGAAAAAAAATTTCTTCTTTTTCTATTCTCTTAAGTAATTGTATAACGCCAATTAAACGGTTAATTTTACTCTGGTTCAAATTAACACTCATGGAGGATCTTACAAATAGAAGGGACCGTTAGACTTTCACTATTTTCTAACTCGCTTGATTTAGTATTCTATCGTTTTTCTGTTCCATTCACTGATTTACTTGATATGATTTATTTAGGAAATTCAATTGCCTGTAATTTTCCCTCTACTGAAGATTGTTCTTCTTCATGACTATTTGCTGTATCCGTATCGCTAACTACTGTTGCCGTTTCATTACTAGATTCAATATCAATATTCACTGAGTCTTCTTCACTTTTATTAACACTAGATAAAATTTCTTTCAATGTAGGAATATTCAGCGCTTCTTCTTCTATAGGTTTTAATAAATCATCCCATTCAGAATTTTTGACCATTTCTAATTGTGATTCTATCATGATCTGCAAACGTTGTTTAAAGACTCTACTTTGTTTCCTCAATTCGTCTGTTTCTGTTGTGATTTTCTTGGCTTTAGAAACGGCTTCATCTAATAAACGATCAGCATTTTTTTCAGCCTCAAGACCAATGATATTTGCTTCTTTAATGGCATTTTCTTTTAATCTATCTGCTGCATCTTGAGCAACAATGATTGATTTATTTAAGGCATCTTGAAGATTGTTGAAATGCCCTACTTTCTCTTCAGAAAATTGCAATTGTTTTTCTAATTCACGCTTGTCTTTTAAAACCATTTCGTAGTCTTTAATGATTTGATCTAAATAATCATTTACTTGATCTTGATCGTAGCCTCGCATCTTGACAGGGAACTCTTTGTTATGTATATCTAAGGGAGTCAACACCATATAAGACACCTCCAATTTTTAAATTTAACGTGCTTTAGTATAAAAATAGCATAAACTTAACTACATGTAAACGAATTGATTATTATTTATACAAGACGCCTAACTGAAGACGCCATTTATCTTTTTTAGTTTTGCCTTCAATTTCTTGTACTTGTAATCTCCCATATCCACGAACCGAAACAATATCTAATAAACCGATTTCAAAATCAGGCCGATTTAATTCTACCCAATTCAGTTTCACTTTACCCGATTCGATCATTTGTTTAGCCCGTTGTCTAGAGATTTTAAACACACTAGAAACAAGCGTATCTAAACGCATTGATGAAACAGTTTGGCTTTCAATCATCCAATTATCTATCGGTAATAAAATTTCTGTATAATTTTTTTCTTCCATTCGAACTGCAACTTTTCCAATACTAATAACTTGTTGCTCAATGTAGCTTTTTGTTGAATTTTCAACAAATACTTGCCAACGAGCTCCATCTGATATGATATCGCCAAAATAATCTCTTTTCAACCCAGTTGAAAGCAATGTGCCTAACACTTTCCCATGCGATAATGAAGCAAATTTGACAGGGTATCGTATTTCAAAAATAGTTATCTCAAAGTCTTCTTGCTTTGGTGTGAAATATGTAGGACAGATAAGAGCTCTCACTCTCTCCGCCGCTTCATACCCTCCAAAAGAATGAATATTGATTTCATTATTTTTTCCAACTATCGTTTTTACGATATGCAATTGGCGAGGATCTAAAAAATTAGTTAAATAAGGAGTGTATTGGTCTTCTACACTTCTTATCCATCCTATAACGTTATCAATAAAGGGTTGTTCTTCTTTTCTAAAATGTTGATAAACATTTTCAATCATAAGAAAAACACCTCCTTCACTTAATAGATAATCCTTATGATCAGTTGGAATAATGAAAACAAACCACTTTTAGCTAAATTCAAGACGACCAATGCGACAATTCCCGAAAAATTGATCATGCCAATTGGTGGGATAAATCTTCTGAAGAAATTTAAATATGGCTCACAAACCGTTGCTAATATTTGGCCAAACTTAGATTGATAAGCCCCAGGAAACCAAGACATTAGGATATAAACTATAATTAGTGTGGAATATATATCCAAACCTCTAGAAAGTACTGTATATAGTATTGATATAAAATTAGCCACTATACGTTTTTCCTCTTTTCTTTAATAAAAATTTTTTTCTTGCATTGCATCTGGTGAAACACCATCAATTTCAACATTTTTAGGTGTACATAAGAAAATTTCTTCTCCGACCCGTTGAATATCTCCACTTATCGCATAGATCGTACCTGTTAAGAAATCAACGATTCTTTTAGCTTGATCTTCTTCAATACGAGTAAAATTTAAAATTACAGATTGATTACTAAGCAAAAGATCAGCTATTTCTTGAACTTCAGAGTAAACTCTAGGTTCAAATACAACGATTTTTGATTGGTAAGCATTTTCCGGATTTTTCATTGATACAACTTTATTGGTTGTTGCTGGTTCACGACGTGTATTAAATGCTTTTCTACTTTCTAATTCACGCTTTTCTTCACTTTTCTTAGCTTTAGCTAAAAACTTTTCATTATTATTTGTTTCTTTTTCTGACTCAAACTCTTCTTCATCATTTAAACCAAAAAATTGAGTAAAATTATTTAACATGCCCATTTAAAGTCCTCCTTTTTAAATCGATTTATATTTCAAAAAATCGATTCTTATTCAAAAAAAGACGTTCCAATTCGAACAAAAGTTGCTCCTTCTTCAACAGCTATTGTGTAATCTTTACTCATTCCCATACTGAGTTCAGTACAAGGTGCGTAGGGTAGGGCCTTATCTTTGATTGATTCTTGTAATTTTTTTAACTGAGCAAATGCAGAACGGATAACTGTTTCTTCCGCATTTAATGGTGCCATAGTCATTAGACCTACTATTTTTATTTTTGAGAACTGTGAAAGACTATTTATAAAATCATCAAGTTGATCCGGGCTTACTCCACTTTTTGTTTCTTCACCAGTAACATTAACTTGAATAAAACATGAGACAACATTAAGTGCTCTCTTTTCAATCTCTTCAGCTAAAGGCAAGCGATCAAGAGCGTGAAAGTAATCAATTTTATTGATTACTTTTTTCACTTTTCTTGTTTGCAGATTTCCGATAAAATGCCAAACCAGCCGTTTATCGTTTAGCTCTTTTTGCTTTAATTCTAAACCTTCAGGGCGATTTTCAGCAAGATGCATATAACCTTCTTCAATTGCAGCCATAGCTTGTTCACTAGAAACCTTTTTGGTTACTACAATGACTTGGACATCAGATCGTTTTCGACTGGATGCTTCCAATGAAAGATTCAACATTTGCTCGATTTTTTGGCTATTTACTTTTACCGAATTCATTTTTATTTACGGCGTCTTCTAAAGAATGGTGGAGTATCAAGATTATCATCATCTTGACGCTTATCTTGTTCTTGTTTTTCTTCTCGTTTAAAAATATCAAATTCTGGTTTTTCATTTTGTTGATTTAAACCATTTATTTGAGCTTTAACTCTTTGATCACGCGAACTAGGTTCGCGACGGATATCCCAATCGCCAAAAGGATCTTTTGTTTGCTCTGATTGTGCAGCTGAATTTTCAAGCATATTTCGTTGTGCAGAACCATTTCTATTTCTTTCATTTGATTGTGGTTTTGCTTCTTTTGCTTTACCTGTATCAATACCTGTTGCAATAACTGTTACGATAACGTCATCACCTAAATTTTCGTTGATAGAAGTACCGAAAATAATATTCACTTCTGTAGTAGATGCTGCTGAAACGATATCTGATGCGTCTTGTGCTTCAAATAATGTCAAATCAGATCCACCGGTAATATTTAATAATACAGATTCTGCTCCGTCTATAGAAACTTCTAACAGTGGAGAAGAAATAGCTTTTTTAGTCGCTTCAACTGTACGATTTTCACCGCTAGCCATACCAATACCCATCAATGCTGAACCTTGATTTTCCATCACTGTTTTTACGTCAGCAAAATCTAAGTTTACATATCCTGGTGCTGTAATTAAATCTGAAATTCCTTGTACCCCTTGTCGTAAAACATTATCAGCTTCATGAAATGCTTCAAGCATTGGCGTTTTCTTATCAACCATTTCTAGTAAACGATTGTTAGAAATAATAACTAAGGTATCAACGTGCTCTTTCATTTGAGCTACACCTTCTGCAGCGAAACGTCCACGTTTAGGTCCTTCAAAAGTAAAGGGTCTTGTAATTACCCCAACGGTCAAAGCTCCTTGTTCTTTAGCAATACGGGCAACAATTGGTGCTGCTCCAGTACCTGTTCCGCCACCCATACCAGCAGTCACAAAAATCATATCTGCTCCGCGCAACGCTTCAGCAATTTGTTCTTCACTTTCTTCTGCTGCTTTGCGTCCAATTTCAGGATTTGCTCCTGCTCCTAGTCCACGAGTCAATTTTGGTCCAAGTTGAATTTTAACTTCAGCATTTGAGCCTGCTAGTGCTTGCAAGTCTGTGTTTACTACAATAAATTCTACACCCTGCACATTTTCATCGATCATACGGTTAACCGCGTTGTTACCTGCTCCACCAACACCTATTACTTTAATTATTGCTCCATTAGCTGGATTTGTATCAAATTCTAAGTCCATTCCATTTCCTCCTACTACAATTTGAATGCATTTATTTAATCAAAAAAATTTGAAATAAAGCTTTTTGCTTTATTTCCCCATTTTTCTTCTTTTTTCTTTTCTTTTCTTACGGTCTTTTCTTTTTCAACTTCTAAAGGACTTATCTCGTTGTATTCTGATGGGTATTCTGATTTAAAATTAGACGAACCATTTTCTTTGTTCATGATACCCAATTGGTATTTTTTAACGATTTGATGAATTTCATCTAAATTGGCTTCATTTTGGATCAATCCTATCCCGGTAGTAAACGTTGGGTAACGCATACCCATCTGATTAGGTATATAAAGTTTCACTGGAATCTCAAAAACATCTTCAGCTAACTCCACTATACCTGGTAAAGCCGCAGCTCCACCCGTTAAGATAACTCCACCGGGCAATTCTCTTGCTCCTACTTTATCCAACTCATTTTTAATTTTTTCAAAAATTTGAACTAATCGAGCTTCTATAATTTCTGACAAATAGCGTTCATCTACTTTTACCGGTTGACTTTTACCTATCACTTCTACTGGAAATTTTTCTTCTTGAGATGTTTCTTCAGGTATAGCGTAACCATAATCTCGTTTAATTCTTTCTGCATTTTCAATGGTGGTATTTAAAACGACAGAGATATCTTTCGTTACATAATCTCCACCTTCTTGATCTACATAAGTGTATTTCAATTGATGATCATGCATAACTGAAGCTGTCGTTTGTCCGCCACCCATATCAACTAATATTGTACCAAAATCTCTTTCACCGCTAGACATAGCTACACTACTTGCTGCTAAAGGTTGCATAACAATATTTTGGATTTGTAGACCCGCTTTTTCTACACAACGTTTTGTATTATGAATGATGGTTTTAGGCCCAGTCAACATCACAGCATGCATTTCCAAACGAACGCCAATCATTCCTCTTGGATCTTTGATTCCATCAAAACCGTCTACGATAAACTCTTCAGGTAAGATAGTTAGAATTTCTCTTTCTGGCGGTACCGATTTTACCATTGCAGCTGCCAAAACATTTTGGACATCTTCTTCAGTAATTTCACGATTTTCCCCAGATACTGCTATCATCCCATGGCAAGATTCTATTTCAACAGAATTACTTGGAACCCCTACAATAACATTGTGAATATCTACATTTGCTTTTTGTTCTGCTTGTTTAATAGCTTTATTGATTGATTGTACGGTTTTATCAATATCAACGATAATTCCACGATTTAAACCTTCAGATTTTTCATTCCCTACTCCAATAATATTCATTTCACCGTTAATATATTCAGCTACAACTACTTTTATTGAAGTGGTTCCAATATCCAGACTTACATACATTTCAGTAGTTCCCATTCATTGAAACCTCCTATATCATAATTTTTTATTAAAACCTATAGTAACACCAATTTTAACATAAGCATCATCAATTTACGAAGTATTTCAGTATTTTGTTCTATTTATTTGCGTGATTTTTTTCATTCTATGTTACTGTGTTTCCTCTTCTAAGTTGAGTTCTGCGCCATTTTTTTCCTGACTATATTCAAAAGGAGAAAAATAAGCTCCCACCTCAATATTAAATGTTCCTTTTTGATCACCTATTTTTTTTACCATATCAGGGTAATAAACCATTTTTTCAGCAAAGGAAGGAATAGAAGCAATCACTTCATTGCCATCATTCATATATAGTCTAATAAGATGATCATCAATATCACTAGGTGTATATTCAATTTCTGATATACTATTTTGGATATTCTCATTTAATAATTGATATTGTACGATGATTGTATTTAAAGCTTCATTTTCTTTAAAATTTTTAAATATTGGTGGATTTCCAATGGATATTTTTCTACTTTCATTTACAATTTTTCCATTTTCAAGAATATTATAGTACCGATTGTCTTCAGCTAAATAAGCGACTGTTTGATGCTCTTCAATTTTTATAGTGTAATCATTTAACCCACTAAAATTTATCTCCACGGCTTTAACTTGCGGCAATTCAGAAAAGACTTTTTTTGAGATTTCTTTTCTTTCAAAGAAAACACCCCAGAAGTCGTCTCCAGATTTAATTTGACTGACGTCAATTATCTCTTGGTCCGCTACTTCTTTTGTGCCGCTAACCGAAACAATATCAACTTTGCTTAATGAACTTATGAAATATACGACTACTAAAATTGCAAATGAAAATAATAAAATTAGTGTGATCAACCTTGTAGTGAGTTTTTTTTGACGTTGCTTTTTTAATTTTTGTAACGTATTCTCAAATGATTTTGATTTTTCATCTGATTGATTTTTCATTTTTTTAATTTGAAACTGCTGATCACTGGTTGATTCACTTTTTATCTTTGCCCTTTTTTTCAAGGAAGAAAGGTGCAATTTAAACTGTTTTTTTTGTTTCTTATTTTCTTTTTTCATGCACCTATCCTCCTTAATAAAAGTCATTTTTTCATGATCTCGTTTATTACCTCGATTAATCGATCTGAAGCATCTGGCATGCCAATTTTTTTAGCATTTTCTGCCATCTCTTGACGTTTATTTGGGTCCAACATCAATTCATCCAGTGTTTCGACTAATTTTTCACCCGTTAACTCAGATTCTTTAAGCAGCATTGCGGCATATTTATTCACTAAACTTTCTGCATTTTTCGTTTGATGATCATTCGTAACATAAGGACTAGGGATCAAAATACTTGGTAATCCTAACGCTGTAAGTTCTGCCAAGGTGGTAGCACCACTTCTTGAAACAACTAATGAAGCCGTTGAAAAAACTTCTGGCATATTAGGAATGTAAGACACTACCGAGACATTAAACTTATCATTTTTTATTTTAATCAACTGATTTTGGATGGCTTCATAATGAACATCTCCAGTTGCCATTAATACTTGATAGTTTTTGGTAGCTAACATAGGTAAAGCTTCAATAAAAGCCTCGTTGATTTTTTTTGCTCCCCTGCTTCCACCAAAAATTACAACAGTCGGTTTTTTAGAATCTAAATTATATTCTTCTAAAGCTGCTTTTTTTTGTACATTGCTCACTTCTTGTGCTCTAGGATTACCAGTAAAACAAATTTTAGCTGGATATTTAGCGAAGTCTTTTTTTACTTCTTCAAAACAAATGGCAATTTTGGTCACATAACGTGAAAGAAATTTATTTGTTATACCCGCAACGCTATTCTGTTCATGTATAATACTAGGAATTCCTAATTTTGATGCAGCGTAAACTACGGGGGCACATACATAACCGCCTGTTCCAATAACAATATCAGGCTGGAATTTTTTAACGATTTTTTTAGCTTGGCTGATACTGCTGATAAACATTCGAATCGTTTTGAAAGTATCAAGCGATAATGAGCGCTTAAATCCTTTTATTTCTACAGAAGCAAAAGGAATATTATAGTCTTTTATAATTTTGCTTTCTAGACCTTTTTCAGTTCCAACATACAAAAACTCGGCTGTTGGGTCAACTTCTTGTATACGACGCATTAGTGCGAGTGCTGGATAGATATGTCCTCCAGTACCGCCACCTGATAATAATATTTTCATTAGTTGTCAGACCAGTCGGTCTATTCCCCCTCTTCTATTGCTTCTTCTACTAATTGCTCAACGGAATGAATAAAAGCATCTCCACGAACCTCAAAACTTCGGTATTGATCCCAGCTGGCACAAGCAGGAGATAATAAGATGACATCATTCGGTTCGCTTAAAGCATAAGCTGCAGGTACAGCTGCTTCAACATTCTGAACTGAAATAATAGTTGGTATTTCAGCTTTTTCACCTGTCTCATTTAACTTCATTGCTGTTTCTCCAAAAACAATAAGCGCTTTTACTTTCCCACTCATAGATGGAATCAATTCATCAAAATTGTTTCCTCGGTCTAAACCGCCAGCTAATAAAATGACTGGTGCATCAAAACCTTTCAAGGCGCTCTCTGTTGCTAAGATATTGGTTGCTTTTGAATCATTATAAAAACGTCTTTCTTTAAACTCTGTTACAAATTGGGTACGGTGTTTTACACCGGTGAACTTTTCTAAACTTGTCCGAATAATACCATTCTTTTGATTCAATAATTTAGCAACAGCAATTGCTGCCATGGCATTCTCAACATTATGGTCCCCAGGAATCAAGATATTTTCTTTAGCCATGACAGGCTCGCCTTGGTAATAAATAACATCATCTTGAAGATACACTCCATCATTTAAAATTTCTTTCCTTGAAAAAGGAATAATAATGGCTTTACTCTTTTTAGACAACTCTCTTAACTCAGGTTGGTCCCAGTTGACAATTAAGTAATCTTCTTCAGTTTGATTTTTTGTAATATTCATTTTAGCTGCTACATATTCTTCTCTTGTTCCATGATAATCTAAATGAGCAGAATATATATTCGTGATCACTGCAATATGCGGTTTCAATTCAGTGATACCCATTAACTGAAAACTAGACAATTCCATAATGATCTCATCATCTGATGTTGCTTTTTGAGCCACTAGACTGGCAGGTGTACCAATATTTCCAGCTACATATGCCTGGCCTTTAGAACGTTCTGCATTTAGCAACTCAGCAATCATAGTTGTAGTCGTCGTTTTCCCATTTGTACCTGTGATACCGATGACCATACTCTCGGCCACTTCGTAAGCTAATTCGACTTCAGTAATGACAGGTATGTTTTTTTCGTTAGCTCTTATAATGATAGGATTATTGTACATAATGCCTGGATTCTTCACGACCCATTCAAAATCTTCATCTAGTAATTCAACAGGATGTCCACCCGTAACAACTCGTATGCCGGATTCTAACAATTCTTGTGCCTGAGGATTTTCATCGAATTTTTTATAGTCATTAACTGTTACTAATGCCCCTAAAGAATGAAGCAATTTTGCTGCATTCACTCCACTTAAAGCTAAACCTAAAACCAATACTTTTTTATTTTCATAGCGTTTTATTTTTTTCATTTATAGACCTCTTTTTCTTAAAAATAAGGAAGATTTCAAATTTAAAAAGTAGTTATATTCTTTTAGTAAGCATTATAGGATCATGAATAGACTAGCTACTGCAGCTATTAATCCAATAGCCCAAAAAGTTAAAACAACACGCCATTCACTCCATCCGCTCATTTCAAAATGATGGTGAATAGGGCTCATTTTAAATACTCTTTTACCTCTCAATTTAAAAGAAGTCACTTGGATCATAACACTAGCTGTTTCCACAACAAAGATAAAACCGATCAGAAGAAGTGACCATTCTTGGTGCAGCAAAATTGAGATTGCTGCTAGACCACCACCTAAAGCTAGTGAACCAACATCGCCCATGAATATTTTTGCGGGTTTTTTATTAAAAAAGAAAAAGCCGATCAAACCGCCAACTATAGTTAAACAAATGATCAAAATATCTATTTGTTGTTGATTCCAAGCGATGATCGCATATGCACCATATGCAATACTTGCTGTTCCAGCTACTAATCCATCCAAACCATCTGTCAGGTTAACGGCATTTGAAAAGCCAACTAGCCAAAAAATAATAAACAATCCATAAAACCATCCTATATCAACTGTACCTAGAATGGGAAAGACTAGTTCGGTCGGAAGTCCATCAAAACGGTAAGCGACAAAGAAGAGCAGTCCGCCGAATATTTGACCTATTAATTTTTGTTTAGAAGTTAATCCAAGATTTCTCTTTTTAAATACTTTTATGAAGTCATCTAAAAATCCAAGCAATCCATAAAGAATTAAGATGAATAACGACAAACCAATACCTAATGTAAGGACATTTTGCCATATAGCTACCCAGACAGTCGAAATAATGGCAGCTATTAGAAAAACGATTCCTCCCATAGTTGGAGTTCCTGTTTTTATCTCATGCCATTTTGGACCTTCATCTCTAGTCGTTTGACCTAATTGTTTTGTTCTAAAAAATCCAATTACGATTGGCATTGCCATAATGGTTAAGGCAAATCCGCTCACAATTGCAATTACCATTTCTGTCCATTGCATTATTTCCCGCTCCTAATTATCGTTGTTTTTTATTTCTATTGCCAGTTTAGCTTCTTCAACATCATCAAAATGAATTTTTTTAGTACCAATAATTTGGTAATTTTCATGACCTTTTCCAGCAATCAATACAATATCATTTGTTTTTGCTTGTTTTATAGCAGCTTGAATAGCTTCTCTTCTATCAGGAATCAATTGATAAGTTTCCTCTTTCAAACCTTCGACCATTTCATCTAATATTGCAATTGGATCTTCAGTCCTCGGATTATCAGCTGTAAAGATAACCGTATCTGAATTTTTTTGCGCAATTTCAGCCATTATTGGTCGTTTAGTACGATCGCGGTCTCCACCACATCCAACTACGCAAAAAACATTGCCTGTTTTGATTTCATTTACTGCATTTAAAACATTCAATAAACCATCTGGTGTATGTGCATAATCAACGATCACAGCAAAGTCCTGATTGCCTTTAACTAGTTCAAAACGACCTCTCACACCGCTTATTTCACCGATAGACTGAATAACAGAAGACAACTCAAGGCCTGCAGCATAAGCTCCAGCAATTGCCGCTAGAGCATTTGACACATTAAACTTACCAACTAATTGTAACTGTACTTCATATACCCGATTTTCAAAATTTAAATTAAACCGTGTTCCTTTATTTGTGATACTCAAATCAGTTGCCTTAAAATCAGCTGGTTGATCGATCCCGTATGAGAATACCCGAGCAGCTGTTTTTTCTTCAAAACTTTTCCCCACCGGATCATCAAAATTTAGAATAGCAAATTTAGCTTTGTCTTGTTGATAACCGTTACCTAATTGTGAAAACAAAAGACTTTTAGCTTCAGCATATTTTTCCATAGTATGATGATATTCTAAGTGATCTTGACTTAAATTAGTAAAAATAGCAATATCAAAATCAGTCCCCCACACTCTGCCTTGAACCAAAGAATGAGAAGAGACCTCCATAGAACAAGTATTCACACCGCTTTTTTGCATTGCGTATAAGGTTTTTTGTAGAGTGATACTGTCTGGTGTTGTGTTCTTAGTTTCGTACACCTCAGAACCAATACGACGGTACATTGTTCCAATAACGCCAGTTTTTTCCTTGTGATCGTGAAATATATAATCTAAAAGATGTGTGACAGTTGTTTTTCCGTTTGTACCTGTAACACCAATCACCCGCAAACTTTGACTTGGATAATGATAAAAAGCTGCTGCTAAAATTGCCATAGCCTTCATTGTATTATTTACATAAATAACAGGAACCGTTACCTCGATTGGCTCACTTGCCACTACTAAAACTGCTCCTTTTTGAACAGCCTCTTTTGCAAGATCATGTCCGTTCTGAAGAGCACCAGTAATGCAAATAAAAAGCGAACCTGATTCAACTTCTCTCGTATCTTGAGTAACTTTATTTATTTCCAAATTATTGGAAATATCCATCGAAACTTCTGTTGTTTTTAATGGTTTGATCAATTCAATTGCTTTCACTATTTTCACCTTTTTCTATTCTTATGGAGTTTCTAATCCTATAGTAATTTTATCTGCATCATGCATATTTGCATTTGGTTCTAGGCTTTGACTCTCTACATAGCCTTCACCTTCAAATGTAAATTCTAATCCCGTTATCTCAGAAACCTTCAAAACATCATTTTTAGACCATCCCATCATATCAGGCATTGTCATTGCACCATTCGTCATCAAAACGACACGTTGATTCTCAATAGTTGTTTTGTTTGGTAATGGCAATTGCTGTACTATTGTATCACCATTTCCCACAACGGTCACATTTAACTGAGTATCTTCTAATATTTTAAGGGCCTCTTCTTTTGTTGTTCCTGTAACTTTTGGCATTTCTACAGCATTTATTTCAGCGTCTTCCTCTTCACCTAAAGATAAATATTCTAATGCTCGTTTCATAATAGGCTGATAGATTTCTTTGACCACTCCACTTCCCGTTATACTGCCATCCTTAATTTCCGGCTGTTGCACGGTAATATAAAGAATCACCTTAGGATCATCTGCTGGAGCCATGGCTGCTACCGAGTAAATATAATCAGTTCCACCACTATAATACTGTTTTGTTTCAGGATTAACAATCTCTGCCGTTCCAGTTTTTGCGGCAATCTCGTAACCATCAATTTGATAGCCTACTCCGGTACCATTTTCATTATAAACGACCTCTTTTAAATACTCTAGTGTCTGATGGGCTACTTCTTCAGTAATCGGTTCGCCAACTACTTCGGGTTCAACGATTGTTTCTTTACCTGTATCAGAATCAACAAATTTGCTTATATATTGCGGCTTCATCATTTGGCCGTCATTTGCAATTGCAGTGAAAGCTTGCAGCATTTGAACTGCTGTTACAGTTAATCCTTGTCCAAATGCTGTATTGGCTTGCTCTAAGGGATATTTAAAACCTATTGAACCTTTTGCTTCATTGGCCAATCCTGAATTAGTCGTTTGGCCTAATCCAAAAGCATCCATATACTCTTTCCAAGTTTCAGGACTCATTTTTTCCATTAAGTTAGCGAATGCTACATTACTTGAACGAGCTAAACCTTCTAGATAAGAAATCGTTCCCCAACCTTCTGGATCATGATCATGTATCGGCTCTTTGCCAATCATTTTTACACCTGATTGATAATAAGCATTTGGGTCAAAGACTCCCTCACTGACTGCTGCTGCTAAAGTCAAAATCTTTATCGTTGATCCGGGTTCAAAAGTATTTTCGACTAATAAATTTTGCCATAATTGATCGATTCCAACTTTTGTTGTTCCATTAAAAGTTGGTCTTTGCGACGTTGCTATGATAGCTCCCGTTTCTGGATTGATCAAAGTCGCTGTCACCATAGCAGAGTTGTATTTTTCATCTATTTCACTCATAACGTTTTCCATATATACTTGCATACGTTTATCTATTGTAAGGTAAATGTCATCACCATTTACAGGTTCAGTCGTTTCTACTTCAGAATTAGGAATGACATAACCAAAACTATCTTTTTGGTAGATTGTTTTGCCGTCTGTCCCTTTTAGTAAATCATCATAAGCAAGTTCAATCCCCATCATACCGGTTAAATCTGTGCTAGAGGCTTCTTCTTCCTCTCCAGAGGGCAACGCTGCATATCCTACTAAATGTGAAGCAAAAATACCGTTGGGATAAAGCCTTGTTGGTGTTTCTTCAAAGACGATCCCAGGCAAATTCTCTTGTTCAATGCTTTTTTTTGTATCAAAGGATAAATTCTTTCCTGCTTCGCCAAACTCAACTTGAGAAAGATTTTTCTGATTTAAAGTAGCTAGAATATCTTGTTTGCTCATTGGAATGAATTTTTCTAATAGTTCAGCTGTTTTTTTCTTATCGACTACATGCTGTGGTTCATCAGGGTTCGACCATTCATCCGTTAAAACCGCTACTAAAGAATAAGAAGTAGCATCCAATGCAACCGATTCTCCCCCAACATCGTATATGGTTCCTCGGTTTGCTTCTAGGATACTACTTCTTGTGTACAGATTATTTAGATTTTGAGACAAATTCTCCCCATTGACTTCACCTTTTACCATTATAAATGCAATTCGTCCCGCAAAAACGACTAGCAAAAAAATCGTGCCAAAGAACAAAAGTATGGCAACCTTTTTTCTGTTTTTTAGAGGATTTTTATTATTCATTTTATAACATTCCTTACATTTTTTTCATTCATGTCTAAGTCGAATTTATTTGCTATCTCATATACACGATCATAGCGAGATAACTCTTGAACTTCTTGTTCTAAGTTTTCATTAACCGTTGTCGATTCGGTTATAGATGTCACTGTATCTTGTAACGTACGATTCGTACTGGCAATCGTTATTTCTAATGAAATACTAACGGCAATTAAAGCAAACAAAACAATTAGAATAGAACTTATGAGTAATTTTTCACCTTTTGTAATACCTATTCTTTTTGTTAAAGGAGTATGTACTTTTTCCTTTTTAGGAGTAGGAGCTGTCTGGGGCTGAAATGGCACTTCGATTTCAAGGTTTCTAGCTAAATTACTTTCCGATGACATAGTCAATTCTTCCTTCCTGCTTTCTAATGGTTACACTAGTTTATTTTGTTTTTCAGCAATTCGTAATTTAGCACTTCTCGAACGATTATTCATTTCTAATTCTTGCTCTGAAGGTAAAATTGGTTTTCTGGTAATCAATTTTAATTCAGGTAAGAAACCATCTGGAGTAACTGGCAATCCGCGTGGCAAATCAGGGCCTTTTGAATGATCTTTGAAGATAGTTTTAACGATTCGGTCCTCTAATGAATGAAAAGAAATGACACTGATACGTCCGCCTATCGCTAATAAATCAATAGCTTGTTCCAATGAATCTTCGACTGAAGATAACTCATCATTAACCGCAATTCGTACAGCTTGAAAAACACGCTTTGCTGGATGGCCACCTTTTCTTCTAGCTGGTGCTGGTATCCCTGCTTTAATCAATTCTACTAATTCAGATGTTGTTTCGATTGGCTTTATTTCCCTGGCAGCCTCAATTTTACGAGCAATTTGTTTTGAAAATTTCTCTTCCCCATAGCGGTAAAAAATTCTTATCAAATCGTGATAAGACCACTCATTGATGACTTCTTTAGCTGTTAATGGAGCATCGGTGTCCATCCTCATATCTAGAGGAGCATCTTGGTGGTAACTAAACCCTCTTTCTGCTTCATCTAATTGAGGAGAAGAAACACCTAAATCATACAGAATTCCATCTACTTCGTTTATTCCTAAATTTGTTAATTCTTCTTTTATAAAACGAAAATTTGCCTTAATAAAAGTGATCATACCTTTTTCTACATATTCAGCCAACCGAACTTTTGCGTTTTCAATTGCACGCTCGTCTTGATCAAAGGCATATAAATGCCCATTTTCATTCAATTGTGATAATAAATATTCACTATGCCCGGCTCCGCCTAAAGTACAATCGACGTATATGCCTTCTGGGGATAGCGAAAGCCCATCAACAGTTTCTTTTAATAGGACCGTTTCATGATTAAATGCTGTCATTTTTTCGCCTACCTTACTCACTATTTTTCGTAGTATTTTCTACTTATGCACTGTTCTTTTATCAGAAACCAAAATCAATCATTTCTTCAGCAATGCTGTCGAACATTTCTTCAGCCTCTTCGGAAACTTGGTTCCATCTTGTTTCACTCCAAATTTCAATGCGTTCAGATACGCCAATAATATGACACGTTTTTTCTAGTTTTGCATGTTCTCTTAATGTTTGAGGAATATTGATTCTTCCTTGTTTATCTAATTCACATTCAACAGCTGCGGAGTAAAAGAATCTTGTAAAAGCACGAGCTTCTTTCTTTGCTAACGGGAGTTGTTTGAGTTTTTCTTCAAGAGCAGACCATGATTCTTGTGGGTATCCAAACAAACATCCATCTAATCCACGAGTGAGAATAAATTTCTCACCTAAATCAGATCGAAATTTTGATGGCATGATCAAACGACCTTTTGCATCAATGTTGTGCTTGTGTTCACCCATTAACATAGCTGTCTCACCTCAGTCTCCGATTAGATATTTTTAGTCTACCACAATGCCCCACTTTCCTCCACAATTATTCAAAAAAAGATATAAATCTTCTTGTTAATGTAATATTTGTTTTTTAAACGGCATAATTCTCCCTTTTTTAGTGTGTATTTACGCTGATGATCTTTTAGTTCTTGCTAAATAACGGAAAAAAAGAAGTAAGATAAGGACAATATGTCCTTATCTTACTTCTTAGACTTATTACGATTAACCCTGTTTAAATGACCGTACTGATGATCCTATCAACATGAATCCCAGACAATGATTTTACATACTATTACAACCGATCATCCCACCGATTTTCTGATACGATCATTTTTATTCTGCACAACTCTCTGCAACTCAATTTAAAGTTAGAACTATATCGACTGCGACTAAGCCGTAATAAGTTACAATAGAACTAATAAAAACAAAACGCCAATAAGTTTTAAAAAAGCTTTTATATAAAATTTCGCCCTTTTTTACCGCTATGATCAAAAGAATCACAATTCCTAGACTGAAAATAAAAATCAAAAAATATGGAATTAAAGAAAATCCATATGTTAACTGACTAAGAATATGGATACCTAGGATTAAAAAAGGAACCAATAAATCTGCTAATTTAATAGCTGAATTTTGTTTTTTAAAATGACGCTGTGTTGGTTTGCTAAACAAAGCCAGTAAAATAATGGGCAAACAATACAGAATTACTTTACCCATTATTAATGAAGTTCCAGAATCCACTTTTATCCCACCTTTTTAAAATATGTAAATTCGATCAATAGGCATTTTACTTATACAGCAAAACAATACCAAACTATCTTTTTTAAATTTAACGTAATTTTCTTTTTTTGTATACTCCTAATTGTATATTCTTAGTAAATCAAAAAAAAACCCTTTATTGAGCCATGGTCTCAATAAGGGGTTTCAAATCATCTCATGATGAACTGTGCAAAAAATTAAGCTTCTTTGCTGATTACTTCTTTACCATCGTAATGTCCACATGATGCACAAACGTGATGGCTTTTTTTCAATTCGCCACAGTTAGGGCATGCGTTCATACCTGGAACTTCTAATTTATAATGAGTACGACGTCTGTTTTTCTTAGCTTTTGATGTTTTTCTTGCTGGTACTGCCATTCCTTACACCTCCTTAAAAGTTGCTTCTCTGCACAAATTTGTGCTAGAAAGAAGCCTATGATACATACTTATTTCTGATTATCAGATTCATTTTTGAATAAATCTTTCAAACCAGCAAAACGTGGATCTTCAGTTTCTGATTTCTGTGTTTCTAAATCTGAAATGTATTCATCTTCAGAAACGACCAGCCAATCATTTCCACTAGGCATTTCTTGTCCTTCTATCTCCTCTTGCGTAAAGACTTGCAATGGGAGATTCAACAAAACAGCATCTATTATAGCATCAGTAAGATCAACCATATCTTTATTTAAAAGAATGACTGTTTCTTCCTCATTATCTATTTTAGAACCAGGTGTAACAGAAGGCGGAATATATATTTCATCTATTCCAATAGACATAGGGAACAAAACTGGTTTTAATGATCTTGCAGAGGGTAGTGTCACATTTAATGAAACAACCATATGAAGCAAGATTTCTTTTTCATGAACAATGAGCGTTCCTTCCAAATCAATCGGAGAAACATCCATTAATTCTTTTTCTCGATTCATCAACGGCTTTTTTAAGTCAACAGTTTCCGAGAAAACTAACGGTTGATTGCGGTATTTTTGCAATTCGTTTAATGACCATTTCATTTTATATCACTCCTAAAGCAACAAGGATTATTATACTAGTGAATGAACCCTTTGTCAACGTATTTTACCTTACAGTCTTTTCTTGCTAAGCTTTGTTTTCATGGTCATTTTCAAAATAAAATTTTAGTGGCTGACGATAATAATCTTGTTCTTTTATTAAATCCATCCGACCCATTTGATAAATTTTACCTGCTTTTATATCTAATGTCCATAAATTATTATTCTTTTTTGTTACATTGGCTATCAACGGTAAAGAAAAAGCTTTTTTCATTACTTTTAAATAATTTCTTCCTATAGGATTAAAGCCTAATAAGTGTATGGCTTTTGGCTTCTTCAATTCATCAGTCATCTCTTCTTTTTTTAATTGAAGAAGAATATATACGCAGATACGTTGCAAACGAGTCCACGATACTCGTTTATTTTTCACAGATGAAATAAACTGTTCAAAGCTTTCTGCTTCTTGAATAGATGCCTTTAATCTATATTCAATGCCTTCTGTTACTTGGTAAACACTCCGTAACTCTTCAAGCGATTGAACTTGTATTTGGTATTTTAAGTACGGCCAATAGTTTTCCCAACTAACTAAAGGATGTGTTGTTACTAATTGAAAACTACGATAGGGCATACTGAACTTTAATTCTTCAATCAGATCTTTTTTTTGCATAGGATCCAGTAATTTTTCTCGGATGGCTGTAGCACTCGAGAAATTTTCTTTGATCAATTCTTTATCATGGTAATCTGACCCTAATCTTGTTATGGTGTAAAGTTCCATTGGTTTTTCATATAGCAAGTTTTCTTTGGCATATGCTAATCCTAAAATATTGTTTGGCATTGAAAGAGAAACAGGCTGATCAGGCATCAATTCTTTAAGAACTTGATCCATCTGCCAAGCATAAGTCTGTCCCGGATCTTTGTTTTCTTTAAATCGCCGATCAATCTCTGACATGTGCTGCCTTAAAAATTGAGCCAGCTTTTGATAATCTTTACTTTCGCCTGTTTCAGAACCAAAACAGATGGCATCACATTTCATGGCATGCAATAACCCAACTGCTCCTTTTGCAAAGTAATCAGCTGGTTGTGTACTAAAAGCAACCGGTAATTCTATTACGATATCTGCTCCAGCTGCTAAAGCCATTTGCGCTCGAGACCACTTATCTACAATAGCTGGCTCCCCGCGTTGCAGAAAATTCCCGCTCATAACAGCAATAATTATATCTGCACCTGATAATTCTCTAGCTTTTTTCAAGTGATACACATGCCCATTGTGTAAGGGGTTATATTCTACAACTACACCACAACTTTTCATATCTAGTAACCTCTCTTTAATTCGTTACTTTAACTTGCTTTAAACAAGTTAAAAAAGCTTCACCATATTTTTCAAATTTATTTTCACCAACGCCTTTTACTTCTAGCATTCCTGCTTTATTTTGAGGCATTAAGACACACATTTGATGCAACGTTTCATCTGAAAAAATAACATAAGGCGGAACCTTTTGATCTGTAGCAAAAGTCCGTCTCAGTTCTCTCAACTGATCAAATAGGGCATCATCAACGGCAACTTTTTGTGCGACTTTTGCTTGTTTTCTAGTGACGATCATTTCCCCTTTTAAAACAGTAACAGCTTTTTCTGTTAATTTTAAAACAGGGTATTGACCGTCAGTCGGAGATAAATACTTTTCGGCTGTTAAATAATCAATCAATTGTGTTATTTCTTTTTGAGGTATACCTTTCATCAGCCCATAAGTTGAAAGTTCTTCGAAATGCCATTGAGTGACCTTTTTATCTTTAGATCCTGTCAACACTTTCATGATCAACGACTTCCCATAAGTTTCACCCATTCTTTTGACACAGGATAATACTTTTTGAGTCTCTAAAGTTATGTCTGTAGCCTCACGATCATCTAGACAATTGCTGCATCTTCCGCAATCGTCGCAATTGTCTCCAAAATATTCAACGATATACCGCTGCAAGCAAATCTGAGTGGAGCCATATTGAGCCATTTCTCTTATTTTACGGTATTCTTGATTTTTTAATTCGTCATTTAACTCTGATTGATCAACAAAGAATTTTTGGATTTGCATATCTTGAGGAGAAAACAATAAAATTGCATCACTTGGCAATCCATCCCTGCCTGCACGTCCAGCTTCTTGGTAATAAGCTTCAATATTTTTAGGAATCTGATAATGAATAACAAAACGAACATTGCTCTTATCGATACCCATTCCAAATGCATTTGTGGCGACCATCACCGTTACTTCATCATACAGAAATTTTTCTTGCCAACTATTACGTTCATCTTCTTTTAACCCGCCGTGATACTTTCCAGCTTTAATATTTTTAGCATTCAGCAATTCATAAATACGTTCTACTTCTTTGCGTGTACTAGCATAAACGATTCCTGATTGACCTTTATTTACTGTTAAATAATCCAATAAAAACCGATTTCGTTCTTGACCTTTAATTACTTGAAAAGCAAGATTATCGCGTTCAAATCCCGTTTTGATTCGATTATCTGAATGGATGCCTAATAAACTTATGATATCATTTGAAACGACTGGAGTTGCTGTAGCGGTCAACGCCAATACGATTGGACGATAATCTAATTGTTGGATTGATTCTCCTAAAGACAGATAACTTGGCCTAAAATCATGTCCCCATTGCGAAATACAGTGTGCTTCATCAATGGCTATCATTGATATGGTTATAGTGTGCATCAAGTAAAAAATTTCTTCTGTCTGAAATCGTTCTGGAGCAACATAAATCAGTTTGTAATCTCCATTGACTGCTTTTTTTAGTCGAACATTCATCTCGGCAGCTGTCAATGTACTATTCAAATAAGTGGCTGGTATTCCCAACTCGGTCAAAGCGTCTACTTGATCTTTCATCAATGAAATAAGCGGTGATACGACTATCGTTATTCCTTCGAAAACTAGAGAAGGAATTTGGTAGCAAAGAGATTTCCCACCACCTGTAGGCATAATGGCTAGGGCATCTTTTCCTTGTAATATTTTATCAATGACTTCTTTTTGTCCCGTTTTGAATTCTGAAAACCCGTAAATTTCTTTGAGTACATCATAAGCCTTTGTTAACAATGTATTTCTCCTTTCTATAAAAATCATTATGAAAAAAAACAGAAAAATCCTAGTCGATTTTTCTGTTTTTTCATTAAAAAAGTTTCTACTTCATAAACGATTTATTTGGTACAAATAAAAAACCATCGTGGGCTTTCCTCTGTTATTTCTGACTCTCCAAAATCAGCACTTGCTTTAATTGAAGAAAAACCAGCTTTTGAGAGCATACTTTTATACTGTTCTAATGAATATGTCCGTTCTTTATGTGTTTCATCGTAACGGTCATAAAGATCTAATTCTTCATCGTATACAAAGAAAGTTAAATCATGTTCAACAGAATGGGCTTTTTCACCCGCATAACT
Source organism: Carnobacterium sp. ISL-102 (assembly GCF_018612935.1). Taxonomy (NCBI): domain Bacteria; kingdom Bacillati; phylum Bacillota; class Bacilli; order Lactobacillales; family Carnobacteriaceae; genus Carnobacterium; species Carnobacterium sp. ISL-102. The sequence continues at coordinate 25,895 of NZ_JAGGRF010000031.1, forward strand.
TTTCCATAAAAAACTAATTCCTTCTGATTGGTCATTAAACATGTAACCAGGAAACACTACATCTGTTTGATAAATTGAATGAACATCAAACAGAAATGTTCCATTTTCTGTTAATACATTGTGCACTTGCTGGAAAACTTTTAATACGGCCTCTTCATCAGGCATATAACAAAGTGAATCTGAAAAACAAGTAACAGCTCCAAATTGACCAATTTCAGACAGATCCATCATGTCTGCTTGAATCAAAGGTAAGTTTACTTGCTCAACCATAGCTCGTTCATTAGCTAAACTCAACATGTTTTCAGATAAATCTAGCCCTGTTACATCATAGCCTCTTTTAGAAAGTGCTACAGCCAAAGCTCCAGTCCCACAAGCAAGTTCCAATAATGGCGGCTTATTGTCTAGAAGCTGACTATCCACAAATTCTCCCCATCGATCGTAAAGAGTTTCATCCATAATAGCATCATAGACCTGTGCAAATGTTTGGTAACTCATTAAGCTTAGACCATTTTAGTGATGTCTACCAATGGAGCATCACTCCATAATTTTTCAAGATCGTAGAATGAACGTTCTGAATAGTGGAAGACATGTACAACTACATCTCCAAGGTCAATAAGCATCCACTTAGATGATTCACGACCTTCCACTCTTCTTACATCAATTCCTGACTCTTGAGCTTTATCGATGATTTCTTCAGCAATAGCTTTAACTTGTTTTTCATTATTTCCGTGCATCACAATAAAGTAATCGGCCAAAATTGAAATCTTGCTGACATCCATTACTACGATATCCTCTGCTCTTTTATCATCTGCTGCTTTAACGACTGTTTCTACTAATTTTATACTTTCAGTTGACATGTTATTCCTCCTAAGAATTTGCTACCCATTTATTATAAGTAGCAATTGTTTTTGGATAAATTTTTCTGTTTTGCTCAATTAAATGTTGTAATATTCGTTTTGTTTCATAACGAACAGCTTTTTGTAAATTCTCTGCCGCAAGCACCCGTGCACGTTCAACACCTGGAAAATTCCTGCCAGGTTCGATATAATCTGCGACGTAGATCACTTGTTCTAACAAAGTCATCTTTTCAGCACCTATTGTATGATGTCTAATAGCATTCAAAATATCTGGATTTGAGATACCTAATTCTCGTTCAACTAAGACAGCTCCTAAAGGACCGTGCCAAATGTTGCTTCCATAATCAAGCCATTCTAAATCTAACTTTTCGCTAAAAATCAACTCTTGCATTTCTTTATCACTACGTTCTTTAGCATAATCATGGGTCAGAGCAGCAATACTGGCAGCTTCTGTTGATACTCCAAATTTTTCTGCCAACTGAACAGCAACTTGCTCTACACCTAGGACATGTTGAAATCGTTCTCGGCTCATTTGACTTTGAATAATCTGAATCAATTTATCTCTTGTCAGAGAAACGTATTTTTTTGAATATACTAATGAATTTTTTTTACTTTCCATCTTGATACAATCCTTCCTGACGAATATAATTAAGGGTCTTTTCAGGGATCAAGTAATTTACTGGACAGTTCATTTTTAGATTTTTACGTAAGGAAGTAGAACTGATATCCATTGAAGGGACATCGACCCAAATAATAGAATACGGACTAATAAAGGGGTATCCTGGACGATTCACTCCCACAAATTCTACAAGCTGAGCCAGATCTTCTATTTTGTACCATTTAGGTAAGTATTCAACCATATCTCCACCGATAATAAAATAGTATTCTGTATCTGGATGTTCTTCCTTTAATTTCACTAACGTATCATACGTGTAACTTTTTCCGCCACGATCAATTTCTGATTTTTCGACATCGAAAACCGTATTATCTTCTATAGCCAATTCAACCATATGAAGACGATGCTTGGCATCGATTGCTCTCTTTTCATCTTGATGTGGTGGATTTGCACTCGGCATAAAATAAATCTTTTCTAGACCCAGTTGATGACAAACCTGATCAGCAATAATCAAGTGCCCGATATGTGGAGGATTAAATGTCCCTCCAAGGATACCCACTCTTCTTTTTGGCTGAGTATCAATTTCTATTTCTGTTGAAAATTGTATTTTATTAGCAGAAAAAGTTTGCTCTTTCAAGTCGCTCACCTTTCTTCATGTAAACTAAATAATATCGAACAAAAGTTGTTATTTCACTCTTGGAATTTCATTGGAAATACGTTGATACTTTTCTTGAGTAGATTTCTTAAATAATACGATAACGCGACCAATCACTTGGACTGCATTACAACCAATTTCTTGTTCAAGAATAGCTGCTACTTCTTGAGCCACTTCATCTGTATTTTGAAGCAAGCCCACTTTGATCAATTCTCTTTTCTCTAAAGCTTCGTTAATTTGAACGATTACCTCTTTATTTAATCCATTTTTCCCAATTTGAAAAATAGGGTTCAAATGATGTGCTTCACTTCTTAAAAAACGTTTTTGTTTACCAGTTAATTTCATTTTATTCACTCCATTAAGATCCTAATGATCATTTCTATTTATTTCTATTTATATTAAAGATTTTCGAATAAGGACATCGATACCTTTTGGTGCCCACCCTGCTACGACGCATCCTGGTTCATTGACTGTAACCCATCCAAGTCCAGCAAAGACGATATCTGATTTTTCTTTAACAGAGAATTCAAAACGAACCAATTTAGGAAAGTCCGCAACTTCATCTTCACGTGGAGGTTGCAACAGTTTACCCACTTGTTTTTGGTACAATTCATCTGCTTTTTCTAATTTTGTGCGGTGAATAAGCAAATCATTTGAAGTGAAACAAGTAAATGAATGTCTGCCCCCTTTTAAGTGATCAAACCGAGCTACTCCACCAAAAAACAATGTTTGTCCTTCATTTAGTTGATGAACGATTGGTTTTATTTCTTTTTTAGGCGCAATCAATTTTAAATCTTTATCTCCCAAAACATGAGCCATTTGATGACGATGAATAATTCCCGGAGTATCAATTAAAAATTTACCATCATCTAATGGTATCTCTATCCGGTCAAGCGTTGTTCCAGGAAATTGAGAAGTTGTGATTAGATCCTGCACCCCTGCAGTCGACTTGATGATTTGATTGATCAATGTTGATTTACCAACATTTGTTACACCAACTACAAATACATTACGTCCTTTGCGGTGTTTTTCAATCGTATCTAGCAAGACTTCCATTTCAGCAGGTTTCATAGCACTGGTTAACAAAACATCTTCAGGTCGCAAGCCCTCTTCATGAGCTCGTTCACGCATCCATTGCGTCATTTTTCCGCGTTTTAATGATTTAGGAAGTAGATCCACCTTATTTCCAACTAAAAGAACTGGATTTTTCCCAACAAAGCGATGCAAACCTGGTATTAAACTCCCATTGAAATCAAAAATATCAACAACATTTACGATCAATGCATCTTCTGAACCAAGTTCATTCAATAATTTCAGAAAATCATCATCCGTTAATTGGACATCTTGGATCTCATTATAATGGCGCAATCTAAAACAACGTTGACAATACACTTCGCCTTTTTCTAACCCTTTTTCTAAGGCTGAAGTTGGTGTATAACCCACCGCTTCTTTTTCTGTTGTTTGAATAATGGCTCCACAACCAACGCAACGAATCTCTTCTTCATTATTTAATTCTACTATCGTCATTTATTGATTTCCTCCATCTCATAGTTGGATCTTTTTTGATCATATAGTTCATAATATGCAGTTCCATAAAGCGATTAAAGCGAGTATTCCAAGCATCTGTGTTTAGTATCGGTTTTACTAATACATTACGTATCCCAGCAAGGTTTGCACCCCAAATATCCGTTATAATCTGATCGCCGACCATAATGATCTCATCAGTGGATAGATTTAATTTTTTACTTGCTCTTTTAAACCCAATCGTTGTTGGTTTTAAAGCTCTCGAAACATAGTCTAATTGCAATACCTTTGCAACTCGCTCCACACGTGTTGCTTTGTTATTAGATAGAATCACTACAGGAATACCGGATTTTTCCATCATGTTGATCCATTCAATCAATTCTTCAGTTCCATCTGGATTATTCCATGCAATCAAAGTATTGTCCAAGTCTGCTAAGACAGCTTTGACATTTTGTTCTTTCAATTGTTCTGGTGTTATATGGTAAATAGCTTCCACCATGTACGTCGGCTTAAATATCGTTAACATTTTTTCTCCTTACTCACTAAAATAGGAGTACCTCTTAACAGTACTCCTCAAGTTTGCTATTTTCTTAATTATACGCCAAATTATAAAAAAAACAATCATTACCAGTCTTTTTTAGGCTAATTCTCATGAGACATCGTTATTTTATACTTGAATGTCACAGCTATACTTTTTTTAGTATTCATTTGTTTGTAGAAATACTTCATGTAGCTCATTTAATGCTTGTTTTAAATTTTTTTCCTCAATTAAAATCCAAATAGTTGTGTAGCTATCCGATGATTGATAAATCGGGATCCTTGATTTTGACATTGCCGTAACGATTTTAGCTGTTACACCTGGAACGCCAGTTATACCTGCTCCTACGATTGCAACTTTTGCACAATTTTCGTGAGTTGTAAAAGTAATTTTTTGTTCATTCAGTAATTGTTTCGCTTTTCCAGAAAAAGCTTGTGGAAGTGTGAAAACAATTTTTTCAGGAAATATATTAATGAAATCCAAACTAAAACCCGATTGAGCTAACAGATTAAATAATGACTCTTGTAAATTCTTATTTGTTTCAATCGTAAATTGAACTAAACGAGGTACATGAGCAATTCCAGTTACTAAACGCTGTGGACCACTTTGCTTTTCTGAATTGGTAATCAATGTTCCCGTTTCCTTAACAGATTGATAAGTGGAACGGATCCGCACGGGTATCCCCGCTTGTTGCGCAATTTCAACTGCTTTTGGATCGATGACTTTCGCTCCTTCATGAGCCATATTGCTTACTTCGTTATAGCTCACAACTTGCAAAAATTGAGCTTTTTCAACTAATCGTGGATCTGCTGTCATCATTCCACAGACATCTGTAAAGATATCAATATATTCTGCTTTAAAAGCAGCACCTAACAAAGCAGCCGTGGTATCACTACCTCCACGTCCAATAGTTGTGACATCTCCTTTTTCGCTTACCCCTTGGAACCCAGCCACTACGACTACATCTTTTGTTTTCAAATATTCATAAATCATAGCTGTCTCTACTCTTTTTACCCTTGCCTGTCCAAAGTCTTCATTAGTAAATATACCGGCGCTTTGTCCAGTCAGACCTATTGCATGAGTGCCATTTTTTTTCAATTGATTCGTAAAGACAGCTGTAGATATTGTTTCTCCAACGGATAACAACATGTCTCGCTCTCTTAGATCTAAATAGCTTTTTTCTCCATCAACCAGCGCCAAGAGAGAATCTGTCGCATATGGATCACCCATTCTTCCAATAGCTGATACGACCACTATTACTTTATATCCTAACGAAACGGCATGTACGATATGTTTCTCTGCAGCTGATCGGCTTTCTTCATCTTTTACTGAAGTACCGCCAAATTTTTGAATTAAAATTTTCATTATTACCATCCTTTGAAACGATTTTCATGAAAAAAATCGTTGCTGTCCAATTATTTTAAAAATAATAAACATTTCATTTAGTATTTCTGCTCTATTATAGCGAAGACATTCTTTAGATTCAATTATCTTACGAATTTCATAGAACTATTTAGTGTTTTTTTGCTATACTACTTAGTGTTGAACTGGTAAATATAAATTTCAACCAGTAGATTTACAATTAGCTTATAAACCATTAAAAGGAGTTTTTCATTATGTATTTAAAAGAAGTCTGTATAGAAAATTATAGCTCTCTTCCTAAAGCAATTGCACAAGGAGCAACTAGAATAGAAATATGTAATTACTTGGTAAGTGGGGGAACAACTGTCAGCAAAGGTGTCATGCATGAAGCGGCTGCTTATTGCGCTGAAAAAATGATACCGTTAATGGCTATGATTCGTCCTCGTTCAGGTAATTTCATCTATAATGACAGTGAATTGAAAATTATGGGTTATGACATTATTGAAGCTCGTAATTTGGGATTAGATGGGATCGTGTTGGGTTGTTTAACAGATGACCATTTAATTGACGAAGATGCAATCGAACAATTATTAGAAGAAGCTTATGGATTACAGACCACTTTTCATATGGCTTTTGATGCCATCCCAGTTGAAAAGCAGTTTGAAGCAATCGATTGGTTGGCAGGACATGGTGTGCAAAGAATTTTAACTCATGGCGGGGATTTAAGTTTGCCAATTGAAGAAACGCTTCCACATCTCAAAGAGTTGGTTGATTATGCAAAAGATCGTATTCTTATTCTTCCAGGCGGGGGCATCACTAATGAAAATGCAGATGATATCCATCACTACTTAGGCGTTTCAGAACTACATGGTTCAAAAATTGTCGGTGAGCTTTGAAGGCACGTCTAACACAACTAAAAATAGAGTTGGAACTTTTGTTCCGACTCTATTTTTAGTTATGTTTGTACTCTCATACCTTCTCGGTCAACACTAAACTGTTTCACCTCAGCATCTGAGAAGGAGTTTTTTAATAATTGTTCTATTTGTTTTAATTTTAGATAAGGAACTAAAATCAAAACAGTTGATCCAGCTCCGCTTAAAAAAGTAGCATACGCTCCATTTTTTTTGGCTAAATTACGAATTTGAGACAAATGAGGCACCAAATTTTCGCGGTAGATCTCATGCCATAAATCATTTTCCATCATTTCACCTGCTAAATTCAAGTCATTAGCTAAAACAGCTGAAATCATAACATTACTGATAGAACTAGCTTGAACAGCTTGTGGATAATCCAAAATTTCAGGCAATACATCGCGGCTTTCTTTTGTCAATAATTCATGGTTTGGAATAACGGCTAATACACCTGTATCCGGAAAGACTTGTTTCACCGTAAAAACGGTATTGTTGATCATGGTTGCTACAACAAAGTCTCCCAGTATAGCCGGCGCTGCATTATCTGGGTGTCCTTCTAAAGTAGATGCTATAGTCACTTTTTCTTTGTCACTTAATTTCAATCCAGCTAATTGGTTAGCCATTTCTATCCCTGCGATAATTGCAGCCGAACTACTGCCTAATCCACGCGTTGCTGGTATCTCGCTTTCCATCCACAATTCTCGAGGATGAATAGCCGGAGCAAGCGAAAGAGCAGTCTGAACAATAAGATTCGTTTCGTCACTCGGAATGTTTTCACCTAGGGTATGATGAATCACCCAACTTTCAATTTCGTCTCCTATTTCTAATGTTAAATAGAGGTTTAGTGCTAATCCGCATGAGTCAAACCCAGGACCTAAGTTTGAAGTCGTTCCTGGCACAATTATTTTCATGGTTTTTTAACACCTGCTTGCAAATGTTTCTTCATATCCTCTAAATCATCCATTTTTGAAATAGGAATACTAGTTACTTCAAGAGCTGTATCTGGATCTTTCAATCCATTACCCGTAAATACACAGACAACCGTTTCACCTTTTTTTATAGCTCCACTTTTGACGTCTTTGATCACCCCTGCTAATGAAGCCGCTGACCCTGGTTCAATAAATACACCATCCATCATTGCTACTTTTTGATAAGCCTGAATGATCTCATCATCTGTAACAAAATCTATTTTTCCTCTGGACTCATCTCGAGCTTTTTCAGCTAATTTCCAACTGGCTGGATTGCCTATTCTTATAGCTGTTGCGATCGTTTCAGGAGATTCAATAATTTTACCATGAACAATAGCAGCTGCGCCCTCTGCCTCGTAGCCATGCATCTTTGGCAACCCTGTTTGATTCAATTCATCCCATTCTTTGAAGCCTTTCCAATAAGCCGTAATATTCCCGGCATTCCCGACTGGGATAGCTAACACATCTGGAGCTTTTCCGAGATCTTCACACACTTCAAAGGCAGCAGTCTTTTGTCCTTCAATTCTATAAGGGTTTACTGAATTAACTAAAGTAACAGCTTCTGTTTCAGCTAACTTTCTTACTGATTTTAAAGCTTGATCAAAATTACCTTGTATAGAAATGATGTCGGCCCCATACATAACAGCTTGAGCCAACTTACCCAAAGCAATTTTTCCATCTGGAATGACAACATACGCTTTTAACCCAGCTCGTGCAGCGTATGCTGCAGCTGCAGCACTAGTATTTCCAGTAGATGCACAAATAATTGCTTTTGCCCCTGCTTCTTTTGCTTTAGCCACTGCCATAACCATTCCACGATCTTTAAATGAACCAGTGGGGTTCAACCCCTCGTATTTCCCATATAGTATGATACCAAGCTCATTTGAAAGATTTGTCAATGGGATCAAAGGTGTATTTCCTTCATACAGCGAAATCATAGGCGTTTTATCTGTTATCGGCAACAGCTTTTTATATTTTTCAAGTAATCCTTGATACATTATTTTCCCTCCATCACTTTAAAACAAACAAGTAAATTCATTTCATTTACCTCTTTAAGTGCACTCACCATTTCTTTTTGTTGTGCTTTATTTATTTTGTGGGTCACGATCACTACTTTCGCCATATAACTTGAAAGTGGTTGTTGAATAATTTGATCAAAACCAATATCAAATTGGCTAAATAATTTTGTTAATGCTAAAAATTGTCCTGTTTTATCTTGCATCTCAATAGCAATATAATATTTATTGTTCACTTCTGTATCCCTTGCAAGTTTCGTTTCATGTTGATAAGAACTAAATACATTGCCACTTGTACCTAACCGGATATTTTTAGCTACTGTAATAACATCGCTGACAACACTGTTTGCAGTTGGCAATTCACCGGCTCCAGGTCCATAATACATTGTTTCTCCAACTGCAGCCCCTACTACAAAAATAGCATTATTCTCATTTTGGACACTTGCTAATGGATGATTGATCGGCACTAAAATCGGTCCTACATCTACACTGATTTTATTTTTTATTTGAATAGCTGATCCAATCAATTTGATTTTATAACCTAATTTATCGGCTATTTCAATCTCCTCTTGCTGAAGATCCCGAATTCCATTTGTTTCAATTTTATCTACTTCTACATTCATGCCAAAAGCTAAACGAGTTAGTATGACCATTTTACGCGCAGCATCTATACCGTCAACATCATTCGTCGGGTCACTCTCTGCAAAACCTAATTCCTGTGCTTCTTTTAAGGCCTGATCATAAGATTTTCCTTCATTTGTCATTTTTGATAAGATAAAATTTGTTGTACCATTCACAATACCAAAAACTTTTTGTATCTCATCAGAAGCTAAACTATCCACTATTGTGCGTAAAATCGGGATACCTCCAGCAACGCTAGCTTCATAGTAGAGATCGCATCGGTTTTCTTTTGCCAAGGCAACTAATTCATTTCCATGCAATGCCATTAAGTCCTTGTTTGCTGTAACAACATGTTTCCCAGCTATCAAGGCTTTTTCAATGTATTTTTTCGCATGATCAATACTGCCCATAACTTCGACAATAATATCGATTTCAGGATCATTCACAATCTCATCAGCATCAAGCGTTAATTCAATACCATCAGCAATTGTGCCACGATTTTTCAAAATATCGCGCACTAAAACTTTTTTTACTTTTAATGAAACGCCTGTCATTTGATTTAACTTTGGTTCATGATGTTTCAAGATGCGTAAAACACCGCTCCCAACTGTTCCGAAACCTAAAATGCCTATTTGCAATTGTTTTTCCATACTTTTTCCCCCTTCGGTATCTCTTAATTCATTTTTGTCATTGCTCTTTATATAAGTTCTCAGTATCTTTTCTCATTGATTTTTAACTATCGATATTATCAGTATAACGAATTTCAGGAAAAATACTAGTTTAAAAAATCAAAAAAGACGTATAGAAAAATTCTAAAAAGAATTTTTCTATACGTCTTTTTCAGACAAAATTTTACCATTAACGGCTATTTTAATCTTGAAATAATTCAAATATTTCCATAGCAACCAAGTCTACATCATCAAATTGATACACTTGTTGAGTAGCTGTTTCTAATAATTCAAATGTTTCAGTTTTTGCATCATACGTAATAATACAACGTTCGTTTCCTTCTTTTTCAAATCGACGAACTTGAACTTCACTTTCTGTATCTTCTAGCATAGCTTCCAATCGGCGAATAATTCCTACTAATTGTGAAGTTGTCATAGTTTCGTGCCCCTTTCAAACTTAACTCAATAATCATTCTACCAGAATTTTATATAAAAGACATTAAACTCACTCTATTTTCATAAAAAAATAATCTTTATCTAAAAAAACATTTTTTCATGAAAACTTATGTTAATATAATTGCAATATATATTTCAAAAGGGAGCGTAAAAGTTATGAATCCATTACTTGATCATTTTAACAGTCAAACGTACAAAATCGAAGTGTCAGATATTCGAAAATTTGACGAACGTGTTTCACCGATAAAAAATATCCTTAAACTAACTTTGGGTGAACCTGACTTCAATACTCCCAATCATATCAAATTAGCTGCTATTGAAGCAATCAACAACAATGAATCGCATTACACAGGTATGTCTGGTGATAGTCAATTGCGTGAAGCCGCTTCGGCTTTCATGCAAAAAAAATATACGGTTTCTTATGATCCAAAAAATGAAGTATTGGTGACTGTCGGAGCTACTGAGGCCATTTCTGCTTCTTTGCTGGCTATTTTAAATCCTGGTGATAAGATATTGGTTCCTTCACCAATTTTTCCTGGGTATGAACCATTGATCACGTTGAGTCAAGCAACGCCTATCTTCATTGATACTAGTGTCAACGGATTTGTATTGACTCCTGAGATGATAGAGGATGAACTAAAAAAACACGGAACGAGTGTAAAGGCTATTATTTTAAACTACCCAAATAATCCAACTGGTGTGACCTATACAAGAGCAGAGATCAAAGCTCTTGCTGAAACCATTAAAAAATACCCTTTATTTGTTATTAGTGATGAAATTTACAGTGAACTAACTTACGATGTTGAACATGTCTCTATTGCTGAATACTTAAGAGATCAAACTATCTTGATCAATGGACTTTCAAAATCACATGCTATGACCGGGTGGAGAATCGGCTTTATTTTTGCACCAAAAGAACTTACAGCACAAATTATCAAAGTACATCAATACCTTGTCACATGCGCTACTTCTATTTCTCAAAAAGCAGCTTTAGCAGCTTTGACCGTTGGAATAGACGATGCTCTTCCAATGAAAATAGAATACCATAAAAGAAGAGATTATCTTTTTGAAGAACTGACTCAATTAGGCTTTGAAGTTGCTCGTCCAAATGGAGCTTTTTATCTTTTTGCAAAAATCCCGCAAGAGTTTATACAAAATAGTATGGATTTTTGTATTGAGTTAGCTGAAAAAAATAAACTAGCATTGATACCCGGCTCCGCCTTCGGAAGTGCTGGCGAAGGTTATATCCGTATTAGTTATGCTGCTAGCATGGAAAAATTAGTGGAAGCTGTCAAACGATTGCGTAATTACACCCAAGAAAATAAACCTAATTTATAACACTATCCTTATATCTAAAAAGGCAGAGATGAAATTGAATCAATTTCATTTCTGCCTTTTTAGTTTTTATCTTGAACGTTTTCCTTCTGGCCACCATAATTTAATAATGGCTTGTGTCCCATCGTTTTCAAAACCATTTTGCGCTAAATCTTCATATAGCTGTTTAGCTAAACGAGTAGAGGCCAAATCTAAAGACATTTTTTCAGCTTCATCTAATGCAATTTTCAAGTCTTTAATAAAATGCTTAACAAAAAAACCAGCAGTGAAATCTTCTTTAATGATTCTTGGTGCATAGTTTGATAAAGACCAGTTTTGGGCACTACCTCCGCCAACCGTATCCAATACTTTTTCAAGATCTAAATTTGCAGCTTCTGCATAGACTAATAATTCTGCCATACCCATCATTGTCCCAGCAATCATAATTTGATTAGCCATTTTTGTGTGTTGTCCACTACCAGCTTCGCCTTGCAAGTTTACTTTAGCAGAAAATAATTCAAAAATAGGTTTTACTTTTTCATAAGTATTTACGTCTCCACCAACCATAACGGTTAAAGTTCCATTTTTAGCCCCTAAGTCTCCTCCAGAAACTGGAGCATCTAAAACCTCAATGCCTCTTTGTTGTGCTTCATTGTACAGTTTTTTAGCTAATGTAGGTGTACTGGTCGTCATATCTACCAAAATATGTTTCTCAGTGGCTGTTTTAAAGATGCCATTTTCACCAAAGTAACTTTCTTCAACATCTTTGGGATACCCTACAATAGTAAAAATAATTTCGCTCTTTTCAGTTACCTCAGCTGGTGAATCGGCCCAGTTTGCTCCTAAACGAATTAATTCGTCGGCCTTACTCTTTGTACGATTGTATACTGTTACTGTGTAGTCAGCTGTTAATAAGTGTTTAACGATAGAAAAACCCATTACTCCAGTTCCGATAAACCCGATAGTTTTTTTCATTAATGTCCTCTCCTCTTGTTCAATTTAACTCTAGTATATCAGTTCTTGCAAAGAGAGCGTAATTTATTTAGGGAAAAGTAGCAAAAAAAGAGCACAAGAATCAAATTGATTCTTGTGCTCCCTCTCTTTATTTAGTATACGTTTCAACAAGTTTTACTACTTCATCAGCTGTATCACAATCATTGATTGCTTTATCAGCTAATTCAGTCATTTTTTTCGTATCTAAACGTTTCATTAAACTACGTGTCTTAAGAATGCTTGAAGCACTCATAGAAAATTCGTCTAATCCCAGTCCTAGCAGAAGCGGTACAGCCGTTTGATCCCCAGCCATTTCTCCACACATACCAGTCCATTTTCCTTCTTTATGAGAAGCATCGATCACCGTTTTAATTAAACGCAAAATTGATGGGTTATATGGTTGGTAAAGATAAGAAACGCGTTCATTCATACGGTCAGCAGCCATAGTATATTGAATCAAATCGTTGGTACCAATACTGAAGAAATCTACTTCTTTAGCAAATTTATCTGCAATAACGGCAGCAGCAGGAATTTCGATCATGATACCAATTTCGATATCATCTGATACTTCAATACCTTCATTTACTAATTTAGCTTTCTCTTCTAAAAGCATTTCTTTAGCTTGACGGAACTCTTGTAAAGTTGCGATCATTGGGAACATAATACGTAACTGTCCGAAAACAGAGGCACGTAATAATGCACGCAATTGCGTTCTAAACATATCCGGTTTTGCTAAACAAATACGAATTGCACGGTAACCCAAGAATGGATTCATTTCATGTGGCAATGTTAGGTAAGGCAATTCTTTGTCTCCGCCAATATCCATTGTACGAACAACAACGCCTTTGCCTTCCATACCTTCTAAAACTTCTTTATAAGCTTCAAACTGAGCTTCTTCTGTAGGAAAATCAGGTGAATCCATATAAAGGAATTCTGTGCGGTATAGTCCAACAGCTTCACCGCCATTGTTTTTTACGCCTACTAAATCTTTAGGAGTACCAATATTTGCAGCTAGTTCGATGTGCTTTCCATCTGCTGTTAATGTTGGTTCATCTTTTAATTTATCCCATTCAACTTTTTGATCAGCGAAAGCTTTTGCTTTTGTTTCGTAAGTTTCAACATCTGTTGATTCAGGGTGAACGATTACATCGCCTTCTAAACCATCAATGATGATAAAATCGCCTTCTTTAACAAAAGAAGTGATTTCTTTCGTTCCTACAATTGCAGGAATTTCTAACGAACGAGCCATAATAGCTGAATGTGATGTACGTCCACCAATGTCTGTAACAAAGGCTTTCACAAATTGACGATTTAATTGAGCAGTGTCACTTGGTGTTAAGTCATGAGCAACCACAATCACTTCTTCATCGATCATTGAAGGATTAGGCAGTTTCACACCTAACAAGTGGCTTAATACTCGTTTAGTAACATCTTTGATATCAGCTGCACGTTCTTGCATGTAAGGGTTATCTTCCATGCCTTCAAACATCCCAATAAACATATCCGTTACTTCTTTTAATGCACTCTCTGCATTGACTTTATTATCATTAATAGAGCTTTCGATACTCCCGATTAATTCTGGATCAGATAGAACCATTAAATGAGCATCAAAAACTTGGGCTTCTTTTTCACCTAAAGATTCTGCTGCTTTAGATCGAATGATCTCAAGTTCTTTTGATGCTTCTTTTAATGCCGATTTTAAGCGGTTAATTTCTGAATCAGAGTTCTCAACTGAAATTTTGTTGAAAGTTAAATCGGGTTCAGTTAGTAAGTAAGCTTTTGCTACTGCAATACCATCACTTGCTGCGATCCCTTTTAATTTTTCAACCATTATTCAGCTAAACCTTCTTTCTTCATTGTTTCTTCGATTCCTGCAAGAGCTTCAGATTCGTCTGAACCATCAGCAGAGATAACTACGTCAGCACCTTGTCCAACACCTAAAGACATAACGCCCATGATTGATTTTAAGTTTACAGATTTACCTTTATATTCTAGGTTGATATCTGAACTAAATTTGCTTGCTGTTTGTACTAATAATGTTGCTGGACGTGCATGGATACCTGTTTCAGCTACTACGTGAAATTCGCGTTTTTCCATAATTAAAAAATCCCCTTTAATATATATTATTTTTGAGGACTCCATCCAGTTTCGACTGTCAATAATATTCTTTTCAGCAAAAACATTCGATATAGCCCTTACAACTTATAAGACTACCATTTTTTTTCTGTTTTAACAACTATTTTTTTCTAAATATTCTATGCTACTTTCCATTTGACCTATACCGATAAATAACATTTCCGTTATGCAGAGCCTCTCCGATAATAGATTCTTTCTCTTCATGATTGATCCAAATTTCTCGAAAAGTCATAAAATCTTTTTTTTCAATAGCCATTGTATCAATATCGCCTTTGATCAACTGTTTCAGTTGATTTTGTAATTCTTCTCTGGTCATTATTAAGACTTCCTTTACTAATGTTTTAACTAACTTGATTATGATCAGTTTAATTCAAAAAAACAAAAAATTATAGTACCAATTACTTGAAAGTCAAAAAAGGTCAGTGTATAATGATAATTAGAAAGGTCAGTAATGGTCAATCATTTGTTTAATTTTATTTGATTTACTAACCTACTAAATGAAAGGTTGTGTTTAAATGTTATGTCAAAATTGCAATCAACGTGAAGCAACTATCCATTTATACACCAATATGAATGGCCAAAAAGGTCAATTGGATGTTTGTCAAAATTGTTACCAACTTATAAAAGATGCTCAAAATCATGGCGAGATCAGAAATAATCGATCACCACAAGATCCTTTTGGTTTCGGTAATTTAGATCAAATTTTCCGTTCCATGCAAAATCCTCAAAATAACAACTCACAACAAAATAATTCAAGCGTCCCTCCCACTCAAAAGGGTTCTGGAGGTCAGCCGCCTATAAATAAAAAGCCTGGACTTTTAGGTGAATATGGAACGAATTTAACCGATTTAGCACGAACAGGGGCTATAGATCCAGTCATTGGACGCGATAAGGAAATTGAACGAGTGATTGAAATTCTAAATCGCCGGACTAAAAATAATCCTGTATTGACAGGTGAACCTGGTGTTGGTAAAACGGCAGTTGTTGAAGGTTTAGCACAAAAAATCGTTGATGGTGATGTGCCTCAAAAATTATTAAGTAAGGAAGTCATTCGGCTAGACGTTGCTTCCTTAGTTCAAGGAACGGGCATACGTGGTCAATTTGAAGAACGTATGAAACAATTAATGGATGAATTAAAGAAAAATCCACAAATTATTTTGTTTATTGATGAAGTCCACGAAATTGTTGGAGCCGGAAGTGCGGAAGGCAGTATGGATGCTGGCAATATGCTTAAACCAGCTCTTGCACGCGGTGAAATGCAAATGGTCGGGGCAACGACGTTAAAAGAGTACCGCACGATTGAAAAAGATGCTGCTTTGGAGCGCCGTATGCAGCCCGTACGTGTTAGTGAACCATCCGTTGAAGAAACTATTACTATTCTTCAAGGTCTCCAAAAAAAATACGAAGATTACCATCATGTTCATTACACGGATGAAGCTATTAAGAGCGCCGTTAGCTTATCTAACCGCTACATTCAAGATCGTTTTTTGCCCGACAAAGCGATTGACTTGTTAGATGAATCGGGTTCCAAAAAGAATTTAACGATACAAGTTGTTGATCCGAAACAATTGGAGGATAAAATTGCAGAAGCTGCTCAACAAAAACAACTAGCTTTACAACAAGAAGATTATGAAAAAGCGGCTTTTTATCGTGATCAGGCTAAAAAATTCTCTACCATGAGAGATCAACAAAATCCTGATTCAGATGAGCCTACAGTAACTGAGCAGGATATGATCGAAATTATTGAAATGAAGACAAATATTCCTGTAGGAGATTTAAAAGAAAAAGAGCAAACACAATTACGGAACTTAGGACAAGATCTTAAAAAACATGTTATTGGACAAGATGAAGCAATCGACAAAGTTTCCAGGGCAATACGCAGAAGCCGTGTTGGGTTCAATAATAAAAGCCGTCCAATTGGTTCTTTCCTTTTCATCGGCCCTACTGGTGTTGGGAAAACTGAATTAGCTAAACAACTAGCATTAGAGCTATTTGGGAACAAAGAAGCCTATATTCGATTTGATATGAGTGAATATATGGAAAAACACAGTGTTTCTAAATTAATTGGTTCTCCTCCTGGGTATATTGGCTATGAAGAAGCAGGTCAACTTACCGAAAAAGTTCGTCACAATCCTTACAGTATCATTTTATTAGATGAAGTTGAAAAGGCTCACCCTGATGTGTTGCATATGTTTCTACAAATTCTTGACGATGGCAGATTAACGGATGCCCAAGGCCGTACAGTTAGTTTTAAAGATACTATTATCATTATGACAAGCAATGCTGGTACGAGTGATGTAGAAGCTAGCGTAGGTTTTGGTGCCACCACTTCTGGCACACAAAAATCCATATTAAATCATTTAACGGATTACTTCAAACCAGAATTTATTAACCGTTTTGATGGAATCGTTGAATTCAATTCTCTTACAAAAGAAAACTTATTATTTATTGTCGATTTATTGATAAAGGATGTAAATGATATGCTCGAACATCAAGGTATAACAATCGAAGTAGAACCTTCTGCTAAAGAAAAACTAGTCGAATTAGGCTATGATCCAAAATTAGGCGCGCGTCCTTTGCGACGTGTTATTCAAGAACAAATTGAAGATCGAATTGCAGATTTCTATCTTGATTACCCTTCTGTAAAAGAATTGATTGCAAAAACAAACGTTGAAGGGAACATTGTTGTAGAGGCAAAAGAAATTATCTCAGCAGAATCTCCTACTGGATCAAAGGAAGAACCCGATACCGAAAATTAAATTTCAAACTATAGAGACAGCACTCCAATAAAGATAAAAAGAGCTTGATGGAGTGCTATCTTCTTGGCAAATCACTGAACTAATGACTAGATTATTTTGGTCACTACTTCTCTTAAAATAAACTTATCCTAAATAATAATATTCAGTATAGTTATGCGTACCATTTGAACTATTTCACTCAGTTTTGGCTGAAACATATCTGTCATAATAAATTGTTGCTGCTTTAAATTACCTTTATTTTTCTTATCGTTTTCACTTAAGTAAGTGCCGGGCAGTTGAAATGCTTTGAATTGTTCCGTTTTTAATTATATAATGTATGTAACCTAACCGGTATAAAAAGAGGTGAAAGATTATGAAACTAATAGATGTTACGAATAATCATTCTGATCTTGTGATGGAACAACTAGAGAATACTGATGCAAATTTTGTGAAAGTTTTTTCTTTAGGTCCAACAACAATTATCTATTCAGGTGCTGCAACACATAAAGATGTTCTTTTACTAAATAAAAACCGTAATATAAAGAATGCGGAAATCAGTTTTGTATTAGAAAGTATCCTTGAAGCAACTTTAGAAAATGTTGATATTCTACATGCTCCACATATTGTTGAACTTTCTGTACCTAATGAAGACTGACTTTTATAGTGAACAACTTTATTTCAAGTGATTTTCCCAAAAAAACATCTTTCCTTTTAATTAATGACGGTTTGTCAAATTAAGTGCAACACCTTTTCCATAAACGCTTCGTATGCTGTTTTCCAGTCCAGGCATTTTCTTGGCCGATTATTAATCAAGCAAAGAGC
>NZ_JAGGRF010000032.1:0-36880 GCF_018612935.1 Carnobacterium sp. ISL-102
CCGCCTTATTTTTGAAAAGATGAAAAAAGTAGTCCATATGCCGGCGTGGCGGAACTGGTAGACGCGCTGGACTCAAAATCCTGTGCCCGCAAGGGCGTGCCGGTTCGATTCCGGCCGCCGGTATACTTAAAGTCCTAAGAACGATTTCGTTTTTAAGGCTTTTTTTTATTTAATCTGTTATGATAAAGGTGTCAATGCTTTAAAAAAAGTTAGAAATGAAAGCGTTTTTCTATGTGTTTTTTTAGAAATAGGAGGAGATATAATGTCAACCAAATCAAATTTTTCCAAATCAGAGATTAGAAAAGGTAACCCATTATTTTCATCTTTACGCTCGGTGGTTGAAACAGCAATGTACGGAAATAATGTTAAAGAATTAAAAACAATCGAAGAAGCTTACTTATTAGCTAAGGATTCAATGCATACTATTGTAACAGACTTGTTGGTCAAGCATCCGGAAAAACTAGGCTTACCTTACGGGGCAAGTGTATTAGTTGAAAATGGTGGAGCTGTAGTCGGGAGAACAGCTGCAGCAAAACGTATCTTGGGAGAAAACCCTGAAGAAGATGCTAAACTAGCTCCAATTATTCGTGAAGCTATTTATCAAGGTGAAAAAAAAATGCGGTATAAGGGATCGGCTTATGTCGGATTAGATCCTGCATTCATGGTAAAGGCTCATTTGACCGTACCAGTTGGTCAAGAAAACAATATGTATTCTTGGTTATTGAATTTTCAAATTTGCAATGAAGTATATAATGAATTATATGTTCAATCTAGAGCCATAAATGAAGGCGATATTCTTATCTATCAAGATCCTGAATGGCATCATCCAGATTATCCTATGGGATTAGCTTATTTTGATTCAAAGCATAATGCAGCCGTAATCTTAGGAATGAACTATTTTGGAGAATTAAAGAAAGCGACATTAACGATGGCTTGGGGGATCGCTCATAGATTGGAATATGTTGCTTGTCATGGTGGACAAAAGAAATTCACATTATCTAATGGAAAAAATTATGTGTCAGCCTTTTTTGGATTATCAGGTTCAGGAAAATCGACTTTGACTCATGCTAAACACGGAAATAAATATGAGGTTGAAGTTTTACATGATGATGCCTTTATTATTTCACTAGCGGATGGTTCTTCTATTGCATTGGAACCGTCTTATTTTGATAAAACACAAGACTATCCTTCAGATCATCCTGAAATTGATTATTTTGTAACGGTACAAAACGTTGCCGTTACATTAGATGAGAATGGAGATAAAGTTCTTTTGACTGAAGATTTACGAAATGGAAATGGACGAACGGTCAAATCACGTTATTCTACTTCAAATCGTGTAGACAAATTTAATGAACCGATCGACGCAATCTATTGGATCATGAAAGATGATAGTTTGCCTCCTGTGATCAAGGTGACTGATCCTATTCTTGCTGCAACATTTGGAGCTACATTGGCTACAAAACGCTCAACGGCTGAACGATTAAAAAAAGGGATCGATGTAAATAAATTGGTGATCGAGCCTTATGCAAATCCTTTCCGCATTTATCCGCTCAAAGAGGACTTTGATCATTTTAAAACTTTATTTACTGATCGAAATATCGACTGCTATATTTTAAATACAGGTTATTTTTTAGATGAAAAAGTTACTCCTGCGGTTACATTAAGCAGTATTGAATCGATCGTTGAGGGTACAGCTGAGTTTAAACCATTCGGAACGTTCAATGAGCTAAGTTATCTTGCGTTAGATGGCTATGAACCAAATTTTGCTGATCAGGAGTATCGTCAATTGGTCCAAGAACGGTTGCAAATGCGTATAGCTTATATTCAAGAAGAGCAAGAAAAAAATAAAATGAATGTTTTACCTGACGAAGCCTTGGAAGCGATGCAAAAACTCATTGACTAAAGATGCTACTAAATAAGAGCAAAGGTGGCTTTATAAATAACTCTTTTATTCACTAAGGAGGGGCATAAGAAGATGAAAGAACATCAAGTTGAAATAACGGAAACCGTTCTTAGAGATGCTCATCAAAGCTTGATGGCGACAAGAATGTCAACACAAGAGATGCTGCCTATTATCGAGAAAATGGATCAAGTCGGATATTATTCACTAGAATGTTGGGGAGGAGCAACATTTGACGCAGCGATCCGCTTTTTAAATGAAGATCCTTGGGAAAGGCTAAGAGCCATAAAAGAGCGTGCTCCGCATACAAAATTACAAATGCTGTTAAGAGGGCAAAATTTGCTAGGCTATCGCCATTATGCAGATGATATCGTAGAAAAATTTGTTCAAAAAGCGAGTGAAAATGGAATAGATATTTTTAGGATCTTTGATGCGTTGAATGATCCTAGAAATTTAATTGCTTCTTTAAAGGCAGTCAAAAAATATAATAAGCATGCTCAATTGGTTATTTGTTACACAATAAGTGAAGTCCACACCATCGATTATTACACCAAACTAGCTAAAGAATTAGAAGGAATGGGCGCTGATTCTATTTGCATCAAAGATATGGCCGGCATTCTGACACCTTATGTCGCAAAAGAGCTTGTCGGATCGTTAAAGAAAAGTTTAACGATCCCACTTAGTCTTCATACACACGCCACGAGCGGCGTATCACAAATGACGTATCTATTGGCCGTTGAAGCAGGAGTAGATATGATCGATACAGCCATTTCTCCCTTTTCAGAAGGAACGAGTCAGCCTCCGACTGAATCGATGGCTATTGCGTTAAATGAAGGGACAATTACAACAAAATTGAATCTTAAATTGTTAGAGGAAATTGCTGATTACTTTAAGCCTATTCGGGATAAATATTTGGCAAATCAGCTATTAGATCCGAAGATGATGGGTGTGGATCCAAAAGCTCTTTTGTATCAAGTTCCTGGAGGGATGTTATCAAATTTATATGCACAATTAAAGCAAGCTAATGCTACTGAAAAATATGAGGCTGTTTTGAAAGAAGTCCCACAGGTTCGAAAAGATTTAGGCTTCCCACCATTGGTGACGCCTATGAGTCAAATGGTTGGAACACAAGCCGTCTTTAATGTATTAGCTGGCGAACGTTACAAGATGGTCCCAAATGAGATCAAAGACTATTTACATGGTTCATATGGACGTCCGCCGATGCCTATCAGTGATGATTTTAGAAAGCAAATCATTTATAATGATCCAGTTATTACAGATCGACCGGCTGACCATATCCAACCAGAATTTGAACGCTTAAAAAAAGAATTAGGAACTTTAGCAAAAACGGATGAAGATGTTTTGACATATGCACTATTTCCACAAATTGGAAAAGAATTTCTACTGAAAAAATATGCAATTCAAGAAGTATCACAAAAAGAAGAGAAATCAGACTGGGAACAAACAATCAGAATAGCAGGCTATATAAAATGAGGTGACTAAATGGAACGTTTTTCTTATTTGGATATAGTGGTGATTGCCGTTGTTGGACTACTGGTTATTTTTTTAGTGCTTATCAGCTGGCAATTGATTCGTCAACTGATCCTATTAGGCTCAAAATCGGCTAAAATGAATAGCAAAACTGATGTGCTTGTTCAGACGAAGCAAGATTCTTCAGCAATGGCTGAAGATGATGAGACAAAAATGGTCGCTGTTTTGATGGCATTGATTTTAGCTAATGAGGATCAGCAAGATAAAAGCTATCAGATAACAAAAATTGAACGAATTCGGTAAGGATGTGCGCTAATGAAAAATTATGAGATAACCGTAAACGGTAAAAGCTACCAAGTTTCAGTGAAGGAAATAGAAGGCGAGTTCAGCCAAGAGTCTTCTCAAACGAATAAAACCAATGATATCGAAAGTGTGGGTGCAAACCAATCAAACACAACGCCTCAAGAAGGTGTAACGATCGCGGCACCCATGCCGGGAAGAATACTCTCTATAAAGGTAAAAGAAAATCAATCCGTAAAAGCTGGAGAAACGGTGTGTTTACTTGAAGCGATGAAAATGGAAAATGAAATTGTCGCACCTGTTAGTGGCATTGTGCTTAAGATAAAGGTACAAAATAGTCAAGAAGTAGAAGCGGGAGAACCTTTGATGATCATTGTTCCAAGTTAACATTTTTTTTACGGTAGTGCCGGATGATCCATCGTAAGGGAGGAGATTTTTTGAGTACTTTTTTTACTGGTTTATTATCGATTTCACTTGGACAAATTGTCATGATGGTAATTGGCGGAACGTTGATTTATTTGGGCATTAAAAAAAAATATGAACCGACCTTACTTGTTCCTATGGGTCTTGGGACATTATTAGTGAATTTCCCGCAATCTGGCCTAGTCAGTCAAGTTGTAAATAACCAGGAGCAAGAAGGCATCTTAAATGTTTTATTTGATTTTGGGATTGCCACGGAATTGTTTCCATTGCTGATTTTTATTGGGATCGGTGCGATGATCGATTTTGGTCCATTACTGCAAAACCCAATTCTTTTATTATATGGAGCTTCTGCTCAATTTGGTATCTTTTTCACCATATTGGTTGCAGTCATTTTTGGATTTGATATTTTAGAAGCCGCTTCGATCGGTATTATAGGAGCCGCAGATGGACCAACGTCTATTTTTGTAGCCTTACAACTAGCTCCGCATTTATTAGGTCCTATTACCGTAGCCGCGTATTCCTATATGGCTCTGGTCCCAATCATACAACCTATAGCTATCAGGGCTGTAACAACAAGAAAAGAAAGATTGATTCGCATGCCATATACATCAATAATGATCTCAAAAGAAGTTCGCATTCTTTTTCCAATCATCGTCATTATAGTAGCTGGATTTATAGCACCTGTTTCTTTACCTTTAGTAGGGTTTTTAATGTTTGGTAATTTGTTGAGAGAATGCGGTGTCTTAGATCGGTTAAGTCATACCGCTCAAAATGAGCTGGTCAATATTATCAGTATTTTATTAGGTCTGACTATTTCTGTGAAAATGACTGCTGAATTATTTTTGACCTTAGATTCTCTATTGATTATTGGATTTGGTTTGATTGCGTTTATTATGGATACGGTTGGTGGAGTATTATTTGCAAAATTTATCAATCTTTTTCGTAAAGAAAAAATCAATCCTATGATCGGTGCAGCTGGAATTTCTGCATTTCCAATGTCTGCTCGAGTGATCCAAAAAATGGCTCAAGAAGAAGATAAAGAAAACTTTGTCTTGATGTACGCGGCTGGGGCAAATGTTTCTGGTCAGATTGCTTCAGTGATCGCTGGCGGCTTATTACTTGGCTATTTTGCTTGATCTATGAAGAAGAAAGTGGTGAAAAGATGTTTGATATTGATTATAAAGCTTTTCAGCAAGGTCTGGAACTGATGGGATATGGTATGTTGGGCATTTTCATTGTATTAGGCATTCTTTTCTTAGCTTGTACCGGTCTAGTTAAATGGTTTTCTGAAAAAAATTAGGACAAGCAAACAGCAAAATGAATAATCAATAAGTTTGTTTTGCTTTCTTAATTGTTCTTCGCTATACTTTTTTGAGAAGAGTATAGCGAAAGGAGTTAAAGAAATGACAAAAACAGCAGAAGAATTGAATGATCACTACCAGCAGTTAAAAACGAAATACGATGAGTATACAGCTCATCCTTTGAACTTAAATATAAAAAGAGGGATACCGAGTAAAGAACAATTAGATTTGTCTGTACCAATGCTTGGTTTGCTTTCTTCACCAGAAGATTTTTTGAGCCAAGGTACGGTTGATATCCGCAATTATGGCGAATTGACCGGTATTTACGAAGCTAGAAAACTGTTTTCAGAACTTTTAAAAACTGAGATAGACGAAGTCTTGATTGGTGGAAATTCTAGTTTGAGTTTGATGTATCTGGTCATTCTTTCAAAATTATTCGCCAGAAAAATGGGCAGCTCTTTTAAGGAACCTATTAAATTTTTATGTCCAAGTCCAGGATATGATCGTCACTTTGCGATGACTGAGAACTTAGGAATCGAAATGATCCCGATCGCATTGACCGAGAATGGTCCCGATATGGATGAAGTGAAAAAATTAGTTGCAAATGATCCAACTATAAAAGGGATCTGGTGTGTGCCGACTTATAGCAATCCAACCGGTATCACTTATTCGGATGAAGTGGTCGATCAATTAGCTAGCATGGAAACAAAAGATGCTGATTTCATGATTCTTTGGGATAATGCCTATCTGGTCCATCATTTGACTAATGATAAGCATGCGGCTAAAAATTTATTGACGGCTTGTAAAGCAGCTGGAAATCCTGATCGAGCTTGGATGTTTTGTTCAACATCAAAAATCACATTTCCAGGAGCAGGTGTCGCTGCTTTAGGAGCAAGTAAAAAAAATATTGCTTTAGTAGCAAAAGAACTTTCATACCAGACAATTGGGTTTGATAAAATTAATCAGATGCAGCATGTAAAATTTTTAAAAGATAAAAAACAGGTAACTCAACATATGGAAAAACATGCGGTTATTCTGAAACCAAAATTTGAGTTGATCAATCAGAAATTAACGGATTATTTTGCTGGTAAAGAGGGGTTAACATGGACAGAGCCTAAAGGCGGATATTTTGTTCATCTGACTACGGAAAAGGGTTGTGCAACAGAAATCGTTGAGGCATTAACTAAAATAGGTGTTGCCGTAACAGAAGCAGGTGCTACCTATCCCTATGGCAATAACCCAATGGATAACAGCATACGCTTAGCTCCAACTCCGGTTTCGCTAGTTGATCTAGATGCAGCAATGGATGCTATCTGCTTATGTATTGAATACGTTAGTGTCCAAAAACGATTATCTTTATAAAACGTAAGGGATAATTTTTGTTAGTGTGGATCGATAAAGTGTAAACTAAGAGCAGAAGCAAAAGCAGCTTTAAACTAGTGTTAGAATATACCATTACTTACCAATGTTGCTTCTAGCACTTATTACAGAGAGGAAGATGAACAGATGTCAAAAGGAACATTTTTATTTGGAGCAGCAATCGGAGGAGCAGCAGCTTATGCGGCAGCTTTCTTATTTGCACCTAAATCCGGAGAAGAGTACCAAAGAGAGCTGAAAGATAAAGCGGAAATGATGAAAGAATCATCTAGCGATTATCTGTCTATTGCTAAAGAACGTGGCGGAGATTTCAAAGCTATTGCAACAGATGCTGCGATTGAACTGAAAACAGATATACAATTGGTTTCAAAACAATTAGCAGAACAAATTAAAATGGATTCTCAAATCTTGAAATCTGACTTAAAAGATGTTAAAGATGGCGTTCCCGGCAGCAAAGAAAATTTAAAGGCTAACTTAATGGATGCCGCAACTGAGGTGAAATACACAGCTGTAAGTTTAAAAGAACAAGTAAGTCAAACAACTTCAGAAGCGAAAGATATTTCATTAGCAGTTGTTGATGAAGCAAAAATGGAAATCGATGAAACAAAGGCTGAAAATAGTTCCGTTACTAACTTTTAAGTGCAAAAATAAAGTGTCCAGGACAAGATTCTCGTTCTGAACACTTTATTTTTTTTGGAGTGAATCATCTTTTTTTTAAGTCTGATTTCTTAAATCAATTTAGACGGAATGTCTTCACACATAAGACTTGGAAATACTTTCAATGGTTTACAACGCATATGCTACCTAAATTTTAGATTAAACAGGTAATGCCATTCTTATTGCAATCAGAAAAAAATAAATAAAATAATTACAGCTGCCATTTTGATTGAATCTATGAAATAATCGATGAAAAATGGTATATTATTAGACGGGTAAGGAAAAATAGTACACGATATGTAATCAATTATTTTGAATGAAAAGAGGGTATATATGAAAAAAATAGCAAAAGCTGCATTATTTGTGCAAGAAAATAGTGAATTGTTTCAATGTCCTATTTGCAAAGATGCATTTGATCAAATCGAGGGAAACAGTTTGAGTTGTAAAAATGGACATCTTTTTGATATTTCAAAAAAGGGTACCCTTTATTTTCTGTTAAAAGGAACAAAAAATGAATACGATAAGGAGATGTTATCTTCAAGATTCAATATTGCAACGGCTGGTCTATTTCATCCTTTACTAGATGAACTTTATAAAAGTATTGCTAAAAAAGAAGATGGTCATACACTAGATGTTGGTTGCGGAGAGGGTTCTCAACTTGATTATTTAGCATCATTAGGTTTAAGTGGTCAAAAAATTGGTTTCGATATTTCAAAGGATGCTATCCAATTAGCAGCTACGCATTTTTCAAATGCCTTTTGGTGTGTGGCTGATCTAGCCCAATCTCCTTTTGCTTCGCAGCAGTATGATACGATTTTGAATATTTTTTCGCCTTCAAATTACAAAGAGTTTGATCGCCTATTAAAAAAAGATGGTCAAGTGATCAAAGTCGTTCCCGAGAAAGACTATTTAATTGAATTGAGGCAATTATTTTATCGTGATCAAGAAGATAAACAAACGTACTCAAATGAGGTAGTGATCGCGAAATTTAAAGAGCATTTTCCAACGTTAGAAATCAAGCACGTTAAATATTCATTCGAACTAACGCCAGCATTGTTTGAAGATTTAATGAAAATGACACCATTAAGTTGGGGTGCTAGTCCTGAGTCTAAAGAATATGCTCTAACGCATCCATTGAATAAAGTAACGATTGCTGTTTGTGTGTTAATTGGACAAAAATAAAACTGATTTGTGAACAAAATGTGAACTTTTCGTTATTATGTACCGGTTTCACGGAAAATCATTATCTAATACCCTTGCAACTATGCCACAGCGATGTTATATTACCTATAAGTTCTTAAACGTCATTCGTTTTTATCAGGAATCCATCAGATTTTGATAAAAGTTAGTGAACTGTCATAGGCTTAACTAACGTATCGTTTCGCAGTGCTGGACACCGAAGCGATGCGTTTTTTTTGCGCTCTTTTTTAGCTGTAGAATGGATCATAAAGATTTTTTGTTTTTAATATGAAAATACGATAAAATGAATATGAAAAGTAATTTTATAGGAGTGAAGCTTATGGTTGGAGAAGCAACTTCATTAAAAGAAAAAATCATTGAAGAAAGTAAGCGTATTGGCATCGATAAAATTGGATTTACAACGGCTGATCCATTTGATGAATTAGAAGATAAACTAAGAAAACAGCAAGAATTAGGGCATCATTCTGGATTTGAGCATAAAGTAATTGAGGAACGTATTTATCCCAAACTGATTTTTGAAAATCCGCGCTCTATTATTTCGATCGCGTTAGCTTATCCAACTAAAATTGATGATCCACCACCTAGGGTGAAAGGGGAACGTCGCGGTGAATTTGCACGAGCATCTTGGGGAATCGATTATCATGATATTTTACGAGATAAAATGAATCGATTGATCGAGTACATCCGTCATGAAGCTGGAGAGACGGTAACTTATAAGCCGATGGTGGACACTGGAGAACTAATTGATGTAGCAGTAGCACAGCGAGCAGGAATAGGGTTTATCGGCAGAAACGGTTTGCTGATCACTGAAGAATTTGGATCTTATGTATATTTAGGCGAAATCATTACAAATCTTGATTTTCCAGCGGATAGAATCGTTCCTTTTGGTTGCGGTGACTGTACTCGCTGTATAGATGCTTGCCCTACTGGAGCTTTGCTTGGAGATGGGCAGATCAATGCCAGACAATGCCTGTCTTACCAGACCCAGACCAAAGGGATGATGGAGGAAAAATTCAGACGAAAAATGGGACACGTTATTTATGGATGCGATATTTGTCAGGTCGTTTGTCCTTATAACAAAGGGAAAAATGCTCATTTTCATCCTGAGATGGAGCCTGAACCTGAAAGTATCATGCCCAAACTAAAACCATTACTGACGATCAGTAATCGTGATTTCAAAGAACAGTTTGGTCATATGTCTGGTTCTTGGCGTGGGAAGAAACCGTTGCAACGCAATGCTATTATTGCTTTAGGCAACTACCGTGATAAATCTGCTTTACCAGATTTGTTTCGTTGTATCGAAGAAGATGTCAGGCCCATTATCAGGGGGACTGCGGCATGGTCTATAGCAAAAATCGTTTCAGCTAGAGATAAGATGATAATCGATTTTTTAAAAGAGGCTTTAGCGAAAGAAACAGACAAAGAAGCCTATCATGAGATCGATCAAGCAATTGAAGTGATCCAACATAAAAGAGAGAAAAAAAGCTGATTTATTAATTGAATTATTTTAGGAGGATCTTAATTAACATGACAAATCATATTGCTCTATTTGAACCACAAATCCCAGCAAATACAGGAAATATAGCTCGTACGTGTGCAGCAACAAACACTCACTTGCATTTAATTGAACCATTAGGATTTCAAACAGATGACAAGCATTTAAAACGAGCTGGTCTAGATTATTGGAACCAAGTTCATATTACGTATCATAAAAATCTAGCAGCCTTCATGGAAGTTGCGCAAAATGGACAACTACATTTGATCACTAAATTTGGTCATCGGAATTATAGCGATATTGATTATGCTGCAAGTAAAGAGGACCATTATTTCCTTTTCGGGAAAGAAACAACTGGTTTGCCGGAAGAATTTATGCGTGAACATGAAGAGGATTGCTTACGTATCCCGATGAATGACGAACATGTTCGCTCGTTGAATTTATCTAATACAGCAGCTATTTTAATTTATGAAGCTCTTCGTCAGCAAGATTTTAAAGGACTGGAATTAATGCACCACTACGAAAACGATAAACTTGATTGATTATAAGACAAACGACTGTAAGTCAAATGGTGTGGATGCTTCAAGATAAAATTTATTCTGGAATGTACGGGTTTGCTTGTGGAGCCATGGTACCGCCTGAAGGCCTAAAAAAAGTCTTCCGGCTTTCAAGCTTCAAACACAACGTAATCGCTGAAGCGCCAACGTTGTGTAATTCTCATTGAATCCTCTACATGGCTACAAGCAACCCTATTCCTCCATCAATTTTGGGTGAGTCTTTTAATTAATTTATTCATCCACACCAAAAATTATACAGCCAGACAAACTAGCGTTAGGTTAAAGCTGGTTTGTTTTTTTATTAAATCAATAAATGACTGTCATTATTTTAAAGGTAAAGCTTTTCTTAATATTGCTTAAAATAAGCCAATGTCATTTGATTATCTTATTTACAAGAATTATAATCAATAAGAATACATCCCGATACGTTAAGGAGAGATCTAATTTATGCCAAGATTAAAAACTGATGATCCAATTGTAATTGTTGGTGCAGCCCGTACCCCGATCGGGGCTTATTTAGGAGGATTGAAGACCGTTCCTGTAAGTGAACTAGGGGCCATTGCGTTAAAAGAGGCCATTAAACGAGCTGGTTTAGCAAATGAAGAGATAGAAGAAGTTATTGCAGGTCAAGCAATGGGAACACAAGAGGAAAGTAACATTGGTCGAGTCATCGGATTGAAGGCAGGTTTAAGGAAGCAGTCTACTGGAATGACCGTTAATCGCGTATGCGGTTCTGGGATCCAATCAGCTATTTCAGCCGTACAAGAACTGATGACGATGGATATGGAATTTATTGCAGCGGGCGGAGTTGAAAGCTTGTCACGTTCAGAATATTATTTGCCATTAGAAGCAAGATGGGAAGGCTTTAAAGTAGGGAACTTCAACGTCATTGATGCAAATTTAGCGCTTCATGTAAATACTCAACCGAGTGATGATTATACTGAAATCCACCATATGGGAGACACTGCAGAAAAGATTGCTGAAAGATATTCGATCACTAGAGAAGAGCAAGATGCATTTGCAGTAGATAGCCAAAGTAAAACAGCTCACGCTATGGATAGTGGTCGACTTGCTCAAGAAATCGTCTCGGTTGAAGTGAAAGATCGAAAAGGAAACGTAACAGTAGTTGATACAGATGAACATCCTAGACCAGGGACAAATATGGAAGGCTTAGCTAGATTAAAGCCGGCTTTTCGTAAAGATGGAAAAGGGACGATCACTGCTGGAAACTCATCTGGGCTAAATGATGGGGCTGCTTTTGAAATTTTCACTAAGTTATCTGTTGCAAGAGAGCGCGGATTAGATGTAATGGCTAAAATCGTTGATTTTGCGGTAGTTGGATGTGACCCGAATGTAATGGGTTTAGGTCCTGTTTATGCAATCAATAAAGTTTTAGAACAAAACGGTCTAACTCTTGAGGATATTGCGATTTTAGAAATCAATGAAGCTTTTGCAGCTCAGACGTTAGGTTGTATGAAAGAATTAGGAATCAAAAAAGATTCAGAATTATATGATCGTTTAAATCCAAATGGTGGAGCGATCTCATTAGGGCATCCTTTAGGAATGTCTGGAGCACGTATCCTTACATCAATTTGTTATGAATTTAAAAATCACCCTGAAAAAAAATATGCTATCGCATCTGCTTGCATTGGTGGTGGCCAAGGGATCGCATTATTAGTAGAGAATGGATTTGTTAAATGATGAATGAGAAAAGACCTATAAAACACTGTCGTGAATCATTAGTGGTTCAAACACATAGTATTCTTCCAAATCAATTAAATAACCATGGAACGTTGTTTGGTGGGGAACTTATGAGTATGCTTGATATAGCAGCTTCAATAGCTGTAACGAGACATATCCGTACACAATCGGTGACTGCTTCGACTGATTCTGTAGATTTCTTGCATCCTATCCAACGGAATGATGCCATCACTATTGAAACCTATGTTTCTGGTGTTGGAAGATCATCTGTAGAAGTATTTTGCAAAGTTATTGGAGAAAATTTACTAACTGGAGAACAATATCTAGCAGTTACAGCCTTTTTAACTTTTGTGGCTTTTAATACAGATAAAAGTAAAGCCGTTGTTCCGCTGATCGAACCTGAAACAGATGAAGAAAAATTTGTCTGTAGTGGGTATGAAGAACGCAAAATGAACCGATTTGCTAAGAGAGAATTCAATAAACAATTTGCTCGAAAAATTACGTTGACGAATTCTTGGATAGATGAAGCTTGAAAACGAATAAAAAAGGAACTGGAACAATTTAATTGTCTCAGTTCCTTTTTTGAGTATCAGAATCGTGAATGGAAAGAGACCGGGATAACTAGCTAAGAATAAGAAGAAGGGCCTGCTCATCAGAAAATTGATGAACAGACCCTATTTTTGTTATATATATTGATTACTTAAAAAATAATATTGGTGTTTTAAAATGAATTTCTTCTGGAATATTACATTTGATCTGGAGATTGTACACCTAATAATCTTAGATCTTCTTTTAAAATAGTTGCGACAGATTGAACTAATGCTAAACGAGCAGGTTTTTGAGCATCATCTGTAAGTACTTTACTGTTTGCATAGTACCTGTTAAAAGCTTGAGCTAAATGAATCGCATGTTTAGCGATAACTGATGGCTCAAATTTTTCATAGGCACGTTTGACAACAGATGGGTAGTCTTGTAATAATTTGATGATTTCCCAACTATAAGCGTCATCTAAAGGATAATTGACTGTCGTATCTATACCAGCTAAACCAGATTTTTTTAAGATACTCATTGCACGAGCTCTTGTATATTGAACGTAAGGACCTGTTTCTCCTTCAAAACGAACAACTTCTTCAATGGTGAAGTCAAAATTATTTAAGCGATCATTTTTTAAATCGTGGAAAATAACAGCGCCGATCCCAACTTGGTCAGCAATCAGTTCCTTGTTTGGTAAATCAGCATTCTTTTCTTCGATTTGTTCAAGTGCAGAAGCGACGGCATCATCTAGAACTTCTTCAAGTAAAACAATTTTCCCTTGACGAGTAGATAACTTTTTACCGCCTTGTGTAATCAAACCAAATGGGATATGGTGCATGTCATCAGCCCATTCGTAATCCATCTCTTTTAAGATAGCTTTTAACTGATTAAAGTGATTGCTTTGTTCATTGCCGACAGCATATAAAGATAAAGCAAAATCATATGTCCGTTTACGGTAGATTGCTGCTGCTAAGTCACGTGTGATGTAAAGGGTCGCACCATCAGATTTTTTGATCAATGCAGGATTCAGGTTATATTTTTCTAAATCTACAATAGTAGCTCCTTCATTCACAGTCAATACATTTTTTTCTTCAAGCAAATCAATAACTTCTTGCATTTTATCGTTATAAAAAGCTTCACCGTTGAAAGAATCAAAAGTGATATCTAAACGCTCATAGATATAGTTAAATTCTTTTAAAGATTCTTCTCGGAACCATCTCCAAAGTTCTTGGGCTTCCTCATCGCCGTCTTCTAATTTCTTGAACCACTCACGAGCATCATTATCTAATTCAGGATTTTCTTCAGCTTCTTTATGGAATTTAACATATAGGTTTAAAAGTTCACCAATCGGATCTTTTTTAACAGCTTCTTCGCTGCCCCAAAGTTTATACCCTACGATCAGTTTACCGAATTGGGTTCCCCAGTCGCCGAGGTGATTGATTTTAATAGGGTTAAAACCGACTTTTTTTAAGATATTTGCTAAAGAATTCCCGATAACGGTTGAACGCAAATGACCCATTGAAATCGGTTTGGCAATATTTGGTGATGACATATCGATGGGTACATTTCTATTTTCACCAATTTCTGCATCGCCATAATGCCCACTTTTCACTAGAACTTCATTTAATACTGCAGCACTCACTTCTTTTCTATTTAAAAAGAAGTTAAGATAAGGTCCAACAACCTCTATTTTCTCTACAATAGGGGAGTTGACCGATTCACCTAATTCAGCAGCAATCTGTTGTGGAGCCTTACGATAAGCTTTTGCTAAAGCGAAAGCAGGGAAAGCAATATCACCATGTTCTACAGATTTAGGGTTTTCTAATAAGTTGACAATTTTTTCAATGGGTAGTGCATCACCAATTTGTTCTTTTATAGCTTGTGCAACCATTAATTCATAATCCATTCTTTTTCCTCCTATGCGAACGACTTTTGCGTTCAAAATTTACTATATAATAGTTTATACATAAAAAACCTCGTCTCTTTTTTGATTCTATGCTAATCAAAAAAGAGACGAGGTTTTCCCGCGGTACCACTCTTGTTGTTTTGTCAAATGACGAAACCACTTGTTTTTAGATAACGGCAAACAAAACCGGAAAAGTTGAGTAATCAATACATATTGAACTGAATAGTAACCCAATTTTATTCTCTCCGAAGTGCGTTTCCTGAAAGGTCACATTGTTGGCTTACACCATCCCAACTCGCTTAAAATGATTTCTAGCAGTACTCTCTTCATCAAAGATCATATATAATTTAACTTCTCTCATTATATCAAATTGATTCAGAGAATACCATCGTTTTTAGAGAATAGAATTTTTATTCACTATTTTGTAAAAATATTGCAAAATATAAGCGTATACATCATTTGTTTGGTATACTAAAAAAGAAGAATCGTTTAATTAGAAGGAGGCTTTACAGTATGAAAAAATCAAATCGACAATTAGCAATCAAACAAATCATTACGAATCACGATATTGCTACACAAGAAGAGTTATTGCATTATCTTAAGCAAGAAGGGGTTGAAGCTACACAAGCAACCATTTCTAGAGATATCAAAGAGATGCATTTAGTGAAAACAACCTCATCTAGTGGGAATGTCAAGTATACGATATTCCAAAATAATCGAATGTCTAATGAAGAAAAGTTACAATCTACATTAGGGAATGTTGTGATCAGACTGACGCAAGTACAGTTTACAAATGTTTTGATGACTATACCAGGTAATGCTCATGTTGTAGCGGCATTGTTAGATGCCATTGATTTTCCAGAAATGGTTGGTACTGTAGGCGGTAATGATACTTGTTTAATTATTTCGAAAAATGAAGAAGATGCAAAAAAAATGTATGATTACTTAAAAAAATGGATCGAACTATAAAAATTAGACGTTTCAAAAGGAGGAAATAGATCTGCTATGGCTGAATTTAATTTAACCTCATTACAAAATGGATCGGATATCCGTGGTATAGCAATAAGAACGCCAGAGCACGAAATAACTTTGACAGATGAAAGAGTCGAAAAAATAGCTTATGGTTTTGCTGTCTGGTTGAAAGAAGTAAAGAAACTAGCAACAGAAGATGAAAATAAACCGCTGAAAGTTTCTGTAGGACATGATAGCCGGTTGTCAGCTGAGCGTATAAAAACGGTCTTTACAAGAGGCTTGACTAATGCGGGGATAAATGTGATAGACGTGGGACTTTCTACTACTCCAGCTATGTTTATGTCTACTAAATATGATTCTTACGCATGTGATGGAGCCGTAATGGTGACTGCAAGTCATTTGCCATTTGAATACAATGGATTGAAGTTCTTTACAAAAGATGGTGGAGCAGAACATGAAGATATTGATTTTATTTTACAGCACGCAGATCGTAAAAATATCACGTGGGAAAATAATCAAGGAAAAGTTTCTGCTCGTTCACTATTGAATGAATATGCAAAAGATTTAGTCAATAAGATCCGTGTGGGGATCAATCATAAAGACCACTATGAAAAACCGTTGATCGGCAGGCATATTGTTGTCGATGCAGGTAATGGCGCAGGAGGCTTTTTTGCTGAAAAAGTACTGGTCCCATTAGGTGCCAATATCCAAGGAAGCCAATATTTAGAACCGGATGGGAATTTTCCTAACCATATTCCAAATCCTGATAATAAAGAAGCCATGAAAAGTATCCAAAAAGCCGTTTTGAAAAACAAAGCAGATATCGGTGTTATTTTTGATACTGATGTGGATCGTTCTGCACTAGTAGACAGCAAAGGCGAACCGCTGAATCGAAACAATCTGATTGGCGTTATTTCGGCCATTTTGATCAAAGAAAATCCAGGAACGACGATCGTTACGAGTTCAGCGACTTCTGAACATTTAAAAACCTTTATCACATCTCTAGGAGGCAAGCAGGACCGCTACATTACAGGTTATCGAAACGTGATCAACCGTGCGATCCAATTGAATAAAAAAGGCATCCCGACTAGTTTAGCGATTGAGACAAGTGGTCATGCTGCATTAAAAGAAAATTATTTCTTAGATGATGGAGCGTATCTAGTAGCAAAAATACTTATGGCAGATGCTGATTTGCAAAAAGAAGGAAAAAGTTTTTCAGATTTGATCACTTCTTTAAACCAACCTGTTGAAACAGATGAAGTGCGGTTTAAAATCTTACCTGAGGATATTCGAACAACAGGTGATAAAGTGATGGAATCGTTCAAATCATTTATCGAAAAAGAGTCTGATTTGTCAGTTGAGCCAGCTAATTTAGAGGGTGTCCGTGTGAATACTGCTGGAAAGTATGGTACAGGTTGGATGTTGCTAAGAATGAGTCTACATGAGCCCCTACTTGTTTTAAATCTTGAAAGCGACCAAGAAGGTTCAATAAAGATATTAAGAGAAAGACTCAAAACTTTTTTTCATGATCAAACAGATTTAGATTCGTCTCGCTTGTAGAAACCTAATCAAATGGTTTAGACTAATAGATGTCAAAATGAATTAAAGGAAGTGTTTCAAAATGGGCGAACCGTTAGTCGAAAGTATTGAATTGTATAATGGAGTTAAGATACCTAAATTAGGTCTTGGATTATTTCTGATGAAAGATGAAGCTGAATTAGTAAATGCGGTTAAATATGCAGTTGAAGTAGGGTACCGTCATTTTGATACAGCTAAAATTTATGGAAATGAAGCATATTTAGCTCGTGGTCTAAAAGAAGCAGGAATTAAAAGAGAAGATGTCTTTATTACATCAAAAGTTTGGAATTACGACGAAGGATACGAGCCAACAAAAGCAGCCTTTCAAGAAAGTATAAATCTGTTAGAAACTGATTATCTAGATTTATATTTAATTCACTGGGCTACTCCAAAATATGTTGAAACATGGAAAGCCATTGTAGAATTATATGAAGAAGGAAAAATTAAAGCAATTGGTGTTTCAAACTTTCAGATCCATCATCTTGAAGAGTTTAAAAATCAAGGATTGGTGCAGCCAATGATCAATCAAATCGAAACACATCCTGAACTTCCACAAAATGAATTGCACGAATACATGAAAGAAAATGGTATTATTCATGAAGCGTGGGGTCCTTTGGGGCAAGGAAAATCTGAGCTGTTGAACCATCCGATATTAACGGAGATTGGGAAAAAATATTTTAAAACTCCTGCACAAGTAATTATTCGTTGGCATTTAGATAGAGGAGAAGTCGTTATCCCTAAATCGACCCACGAAAATCGTATATTAGAAAATAGCAATGTTTTTGATTTCTCTTTAACCAAAGAGGAAATCCAACAAATTGATACATTGGAAACAGGAACGAGATACGGCAGTAATCCTGATAATCAAGAAAAAATCCAACAAACGTTGATCAGACCTGTATAGAGAAAAGGCTGGGACATAATCAACTGAGAATAATCAAAAGGATCTGTTTATCAGGAAACTGATGAACGGACCCTTTTTTCTATGTGTATTGATTCTTCATTAAAGTGTGTTGGTTGTTGCTGCTTTAGCAGCTTACAAACATGATACACTTGGGTGTTATTTGCCCACAGTGTTCATTTTAGGCTATAAGCAACTCCCATTCCGACAGAAATTCCAGGTGAGTGATCACACTGATCTATGAACATCAAGGTTATTGCTGGTTCCTTTTCTAGCGATGAGGCTCAATTTTAGCAGTACTTTTAGAATCAATAGTTGGACAGGTAAAGAGGCTGGGACTTATGTCCCAGCCTCTTTTAAATTTTTATTTTTTTTCATCAGGAGAAACTGGATTCCAATACCAGTAAAAACCATCTTTAGCCAATAAAGCATCACTTTCTTCGGGTCCCATAGAACCACTTGGATAACTAGGAAGATTCGTTTTATCTTGATCCCATACTTTGCGTATAGCATCAACAAATCTCCAAGAGGAAGCTACTTCATCCCAATGGGTAAAGTTCGTTGCATCGCCATTCAAACAGTCAAAAATCAGCTTTTCATAGGCTTCTGGACTATTTGCTAGCGTTTCAGCTGAGTGTTGGTGCATAAGATCAAATGTTTCTGTTTCTAAATCGATCCCGGTTTTCTTTGTATTGATCTGGAGAGAGATGCCTTCAGTCGGCTGAATAAAAATAGTCAATACATTTGAGGGCAGCTTTTCTTCAGCGTCTTCACTGAATAAATTCAATGGAACATTCTTAAAGACAATATTGATTTGTGTGCCTTTCTCGGACAAACGTTTACCAGTACGAATATAAAAGGGAACGCCTTTCCAACGGAATGTGTCAATTAAAATTTTTCCTGCAACAAATGTTTCTGTTAGTGAGTCTTCTGCAACATTCAGTTCATTTTGATACTTATTCAATAAATTATCATCGTTAGAGCTTACATCATATTGTGCGCGAACAAAATTTTCTTCCACCTCTTCAGGGGTGAAAACTCGAACAGCTCGTAAAGCTTTTATTTTTTCATTGCGAATGTCTATATCTGTTAGTTTTGCAGGAGGTTCCATTGCTAAAAGAGACACTACTTGCAAAATATGATTTTGTACCATATCCCTTAAGGCACCGCTTTTATCATAATAACCGCCACGCTCTTCTACTCCAAGAGCTTCACTCAATGTAATTTGAATGTTATCGATGTAGCGATTATTCCACATTGATTCGATCATGTTATTGGCAAAACGTACAGTAGAAATATTTTGCACCATTTCTTTTCCAAGGTAATGATCGATACGGAAAATTTGATTTTCATCAAAGACTTCTCGGATTTGCTCATTTAATATATTAGCAGTCTCATAGTCATGACCAAAAGGCTTCTCAATAATCAGGCGGTTAAATCCAGTATCTGATACTAAACCTTGTTCGTTCAATTGTTGAGTGATCGTACCAAAAAAGTCAGGGGACATAGCCAAATAATGTAGACGATTTCCCTTAATATGGTAGCGAGCCTCCAATTTTTCGGCCAGAACTTTTAAACTGACATAGTGTTCTGAATCATTCACATTGTGTGATTGATAGTAGAAATGGCTAGCAAATTCAGTCGCATCTTCTTCTGAAACAATCAAGTCTTTGATTGTTTCGATGATTATTTCACGATAATAATCGTCCGTCCATTCTCTTCTAGCAGTTCCAATTACAGCAAATTGTTCTTTTATGATCCCTTTTTTATATAAGCGATAAAGAGAGGGATACAATTTTCTTTTTGCTAAATCTCCGGTCCCTCCAAAGATTGTAAATAAGACATTCTGTTCAGTTGTCATCTATCTTGATACCCCTCTTCTAGAACAAAGACGTTCATCTTTTCTAAAACTATTGTACTGTTTTCTGCTTTTAGAATCAATCATTCGTTGATTCTTTCTTTTAAAAAGTAAGAGATTTAAGCGTTTATTTCTGATTCGTTCAAGTAACAGTGTACAACGTTACTTGAAAAATATCCGTTATTTAGCTCATGTTATTTAAATAAAAGGTTTTTTTTGCAATAATTACAAGTAATATCCTTAAAAAATTAAGTTAGTTATCATTAATTTATTCTTACAAGGCCTTGAATGAGTTAAATGTAAGACCAACTTATTAGTTGTTCAATTGATCATGTTTTAAAGGTGTTATATATTTAGGTAACGAATCACACTATTTTATGATATAATGTATAAGATGCAAAAGAGTATCAAGAGAAATGAGGCGATAAAATGGAACATACCTTTGAAAAGTTTGGGTTACAACCTTTTTTAATTGACGCAATAAATGAAATTGGTTTTACACAACCAACTGAAGTACAACAAAAACTTATACCGGCTATTCAAAACGGGAAAAGTGTTATTGGTCAATCACAAACGGGTTCGGGAAAAACTCATACATTTTTACTTCCATTAATAAATAAAATTGATCCATCACGTAATGAAGTACAAGTGGTGATTACTACACCAAGTAGAGAATTGGCAGAACAAATTTATCAAGCAGCACTTCAACTAGTTGAAAAAGCTCCTACTAAAATTATTGTACAAAACTTTGTAGGTGGAACAGACAAAAAACGACAAATGGCTAAACTAGTAGGAACACAACCACATATTGTTATTGGAACGCCAGGTAGAATTTTAGATTTGGTCACTGAAAAATCGTTATTGATCTATACAGCTCCAGTATTGGTTATTGATGAAGCTGATATGACTTTAGACATGGGATTTTTAACGGATGTTGATCAGATTGCAAGTAAATTACCAGAAAAACTACAAATGTTAGTTTTTTCAGCTACTATACCGATAAAATTACAACCATTTTTGAAAAAGTATATGTCCAATCCATTATTTGAACATATTCAACCTAAAGAAATCATTTCCCAAACAATTGAAAATTGGCTTATTTCTACAAAAGGGAAAGATAGAATAGATGTAATTTATGAGCTATTAACAATTGGCCAACCTTATTTAGTAATGATTTTTGCAAATACTAAATCTAAAGTTGATGAATTAGCTGATGGTCTTAAATCTAGAGGAGTAAAAGTAGCCAAGATCCATGGCGATATTCCCCCACGTGAAAGAAAACGTGTGATGAAACAAGTACAAAATCTTGAATATCAATTTGTTGTTGCAACTGATTTAGCTGCACGCGGTATCGATATTGAAGGTGTGTCACATGTGATCAACGCTGAAATCCCAAGAGACCTTAGTTTCTTTATTCACCGTGTCGGTAGAACAGGAAGAAACAATCTTAAAGGAACAGCTATTACGCTTTACGCTCCAAGTGATGAAAATTTAATCGTAGATATCGAAAAATTAGGTATTACTTTTGAACCGAAATCAATTCAAAAGGGTGAAATAGTCGATACGTATGACCGTAAGCGCCGTACGACTCGTGAAAATAGTGCTACTGATAAAATTGATCCTAAATTAAAAAGTATGATCAACAAAACTAAGAAAAAAGTTAAACCAGGCTATAAGAAAAAAATGTCACGTGCTATCAAAGAAAGCGGTTTGAAACAACGTCGAGTTGAACGTCGTAGTCAAGCAAATGTGATTAAAAAAGCAAATAAGAAAAAATAACTGAATAAAAGGTTATGAAAAAAAAGCTTTACGCCAAATGGTGGGGCTAAGCTAAATTAGGTGAAATATAAAGTCTAGTTTAAGTAGTACGAGAGAACTTTCTCGTACTGCTTTTTTTGTTTTAAAACTAATTAAAATTTAGTATCAAAAGTTCTGGAAATGGTGATTTGGCAGGATACTGATGGGTTCATGTGTGTCTGTATCTGAATAAATAAAGTTTGTTTTTACTTCGACCGCTTTAACTGATTTAGATTGGTCGAGTTTTATCATTTAAATCGAGTGAAAGTTAGCTACCCTTAAGTTTGTCTCGTGGCTCTTTATAAGCAAACCCATCTATTCTAAAAAAATTTCATTTTGAAGCATCCACTCCATTTGACGTAGAACCAAAAAAAGAGTTAGGAAATTTCCCAACTCTTTTTTTATTTTATTTTTTAAGATTGTTTTTTAGGCTTAGGAATGGTTCGAATGGCTAAATAATAAATGAACAGCGTCACTATTGTTTTGATTTCTACTTGAAAAGAAGGAATCAGACCGAAACTATTCAAAAAGGCAATAAATAAATTCGGTAACGTAGAAGCAAATAAAACAAGTTTAAAACTTTCGCCAAAATTTAACTGCTTCCCTGTAATCATAGAAAGAATGTTTGCAAATAAAGTAGACAATACAGTATATAAGAAAGTAAGAAGCAGAGAAACCAACCATAGTATAGTAAAGGTAATTATTTGTAAAATTCCGCCAAACGAATCAACACTAAGTATAAGGTCGATAAAAGAGGCACTCGTTAAACCATTTAATTGAGTATAAGAGAAATGGATCGGATAGTCGGGAAGGCTAAAATAAAGGCCGTCTTCTAAAAAAGCAATACCTATTAAGTTTCCGATCAGGTCTTGCTCTACATCATCGAGAGTTCTTTCTCCATTTGGATCAAAGGTAAAAATAATCGAATCCGTTTGATAAATATAACTCTTTACGGGCTCGGCTGTAACAAGCTGATTGTTTTCTATTTTAAATGATGGGATACTCTCTGCAATAATTTGCCCATCACGGCTAAAATCATCTATCGTCTGGTTGCTTTGGATCCAAAGCGGGATGGTAGTAATAAAAGCGATAAATAAAAAATAAAGAAATATTTTGCCTTTCTTTAAAGTGATCACTTGAACAAGTTTTTCTGGATGAAGCAATGAGTCTTTAAATAAATGTATTAATTGGATAATGATCTCTCCTGACTTGATAAAATAACTTTTTTTGAAATGGATAATAAGTATAAATGATTATATTTAATTGTAGCGGTTAAGTTTAATAAACTCAATAGGTTAAGCTAGCTATAAAAAAATAAATATATTGTTTTTTGAAAATAAAGATAGT
Source organism: Carnobacterium sp. ISL-102 (assembly GCF_018612935.1). NCBI lineage: Bacteria > Bacillati > Bacillota > Bacilli > Lactobacillales > Carnobacteriaceae > Carnobacterium > Carnobacterium sp. ISL-102. Next base: position 23,296 of record NZ_JAGGRF010000032.1, read on the forward strand.
TGAATACTTTGTGTTTTTTATTGAAAGGTGTTACATTTATTATCTAGAAATTAAAAAAAGTTAAATGGAGGAATTAATTATGGCATACGAATTACCAAAATTACCATATGCATATGATGCATTAGAACCACACATTGATCAAGCAACTATGGAGTTCCATCACGACAAACATCATGCAGCATATGTCGAAAAAACAAACGCTGCTCTTGAGAAATATCCAGAGTTAGCAAAAAAATCAATTGAAGAATTGGTAACAGAATTAAATTCAGTTCCTGAAGAAATCCGTACGGCTATCCGTAATAACGGTGGTGGACATGCTAACCACAGCTTCTTCTGGGAGATCCTTTCACCAACTGGTGGCGGAGAACCAACCGGAGCTTTAAAAGAAGCTATCGATGCTACTTTTGGCAGCTTTGATAAATTAAAAGAAGCAATTGAAACAGCCGGAGCTGGTCAATTTGGTTCAGGTTGGGCTTGGTTAGTTCTTAACAACGGTAAATTAGAAGTAACTTCAACAGCTAACCAAGATTCTCCATTAACAGATGGAAAAACACCGATTTTTGGAGTAGATGTTTGGGAACATGCTTACTACTTGAAATATCAAAATAAACGTCCAGCTTACTTAAAAGCAGTATGGAATATTGTTAATTGGGCAGAAGTAGCAAAACGTTACGAATCAGCAAAATAATTTTATTAGCTATAAAGAAAGCAAACCTATTTTTAGGTTTGCTTTCTTTTTTTGAATAATCAGATGAAGAATAGCTACCTTGATATTATGTAAACGATTTCTTTTATGGTAAAATTAATTTGTAGACTAGAAGTATAAGCTTATTAATCAGTTAGGAGTGGTGAGATTGGATAAACGATTTGAAGGTGTCTATCAGTCTATAGAAGTAGTAGTAGAAAAAGTAGCTCAACTGTTAAGAAACAGCCAAATGGTCGACCAAATAACAATTGTTACAAATAAAGAAAAAGCAGATGTGCTGCACGAATTCGAAACTATTGCCTCAATTTATGCAAATGATCCTATTCTCTTGGAAAAAATAACTTGGGTGATCCATCATGCAGAATCTGATGATATTTTTTCTCTAGAAAAATACGGCTTGACAAAAACAGAGGAGAGAAATCAGTATAATCAAGCAATGGCTGAACTAAACTATGTATTATTGTTAGGTGAAGCTACTGATATTGATTATTGGTACCCAAAAAGACGATTAGGCCAACCTGTTACCGATCTTGAAGGAAATAGAGAGTTTAATCATCAATCTGATTTTGTTGACTCCGGTTCAGCTAATAGTAATATCAGCACCCCAAGATTCAGTGGTAATTTAACTAATCAGCCTTGGATAGATCCAGATTCAGATATAGATACAACGAGACGTTAATAATGAAGCGAAAGTTAAAAAAGAATAGATTCCCATTTAAATTAATTAGTCAGATAAGTGGGAGTTTATTTTGATATGATCATTCTTTTGGGTTAAATAAGATTTTCAGACTAATTAATTTTAAAAAAAAATTAGATTAAGTCTATCAACACCAAAAATTATACAGCCATAAAAATGACACTATTCCCTTGAAAAAGAATAGTGTCATTTTTGTGATTTATCGAATCATTATCGGTTTCAATTTTTTTGCTAGAAAGGCTTGTTTATGCCTTAATAAGTTGCCTTTATACAATCAGAATACCCAGGCTATGCGCAATAATTAAAGCCTGCCCAGCATTTAATTTACAGCCTTTGACTAAGTCAATCGATACTGCCAGACTTTCAAATTCTGAATCACTTAAATTTAAGCCATTAAGGTTCGTTCTCATAATAGACATCCGATTTAATTGACACGTTACAAAATCTAATTTTTTCCATTTCACTTCAAAAAATTCACTTTCGATAAGTGAACTATCTTGGAATCGGACTAGCTTCATTGAAGCATAGTTAAAAGAGCTGTAATTTCCAATGCAATGATCAAAGTGAGCATCAACGATCGAAGATTCAGCAAAATTAGTGCCAAGCAATTTTGTGTCTTTAAAAGCAATGCGGTGGAAAGTGCCTCCGATCCACTCATTATTACTGATATCGCATCCTTCGAAGGTAACATCTAAACATTCAAAACGAGTAAATTGGCAATTGTCAAAAGTAACATTAATAAAAGAAACGTGTTGAAAACAAACACTCTCTAGTCGCATATTGGAGAGGGTACAGTCCTTAAATTGACAATTTGTATAATAAGATTCATGATCGATCTCATCAAAGTTAGTTGTAGTTAGTTGAATGGGTATTCTTGGTTGAGCAATTTTTATCAACGAATTCATAAATGTCCACCTTTAATGGTTTTTTCAAACAAAAGAGCTGTCAGGAGAAGCAGTGCTGCCGAAAGAAGTGTTAAAATCGTTCCTTCGAAAAATAGAGGTGCGGTATAGTCTAATTCGATAACATGTTTGCCTTCATCGATTGGAACAACTAGTAGACTCTCTAAAGCTTGCTTCGTTTGTACAGGAACACCATCGATCTTAACAGCCCATCCTTCACTATAGGGAATAGTCGTCATTAAGATATCTTGCCCTTTTTGGATATTTACGGTGCCTTTAAACGAGGTGTTGCCGTATTCTTCAATCGTCATACCGCCAGTTTTCAAAGATTGAATGGCTTGGTCGAACCCAATCGAATCTAAACGATACAATTGGAAATCTTTTAAACGGATGGTCGATTCTTTTAAGCTGATTTTAAAAGTGATCGTGTCTCCTTTATTTTGACTAGCAAGATTTAAAATCAGTTGATCACGATACGTTTTATATTGAGTAAAAGGTTCACCATTTAAAAATAATTCTACATCTTCATCTTTGATATTTGGACTAAGGGTCAAATAGAAAGAATCATTGGTATCGGGTGTAAATTGAAAACTGACTGAAGCATCATTATTCAAAACTTGTTTCTGATAGGTCGTCTCATTAAGTGCATCAGATAGAGTCACGTTTTGATAAACGGTACTATCAAATTCAGATGGAACAAAATAGTCAGCTGCTAGTTGATTCCCGGTCAAAGAGTGCAAGATAGTCTCTTGCAGCTGGATAGGCTGATCTTCCAGTAAAGAGACATCTAAGATAGCACTCGAACTACCAAAAGCAAGAGGTAAGGCATTTTGATTTTCATAAATGAATATTCTATCGGTTTCGCCGATTTGTTTATAAGAACGCAGATCAGGTTTTGTCTGCATGATACTTAATTCAAATGCTGCTTTTTTCTCATCTGAAACGGTGGGAGTCACTAATGAATCGATCAATAAAGACGGTTTTACAGCATAAGCAAGAGTTTTCTTTAATCTTGCATTTTTCGTTTCTAAGGAATTATTATTTTCTACAAGATAAGGCGCATCTTTCTCGCTCATATAGTACTGGATATTGAATAAGGCATCGGTTAACAACGTCCCATTAGAGTAGGCTAGAAAACCATCACCCACTGGAAACCCAAGACTACCGAACAAAGCCGGGATAGTACGTTCAAATGTTGAACTGAAATGAGTAATACTAGGGTAATTAGCTTGGAAACTGTCATTTTTTGTTCGTAAAAAGGTTTTTTCGATTCGATAGAAGGTACTGTCCATATCTTGAACAGCGTCAATATTTGCATCCAGTTCTGTCTGGTAAACAGTGAAATTATCTTGATCGACATAGCTTAAGCGCGATAAATCAATTTGCGCATTTAAACCCATTTCTATTGTGGTCAGAATAAAAAACACAACAGGCAGCCAAGTATATTTTTGTGGTTTGATAATGAGTAAAAAGATGACCATAAAGGTAAATAAGATCGTCAAAATAATTTGTTCGGTGTAAATAAAATCAAATTCGCCATTGTACACATAAAAACTAACTAAAGCGGTCAAGACCATGCTGACAAAAGTACTGATGGGTCTCATGCCCTCGTAATGCATGAAACTGCGAAAACCGTTCACTAGCATGAAGAAACACACTACAAATGAAAAACGATATGGATACCAAATAGGGTACTGCATAGCATGCCAAATTTTATTGAATGCTTCTAGGTTAAGAGAAACAACAAATAGGATCATGACAGCTAAAGCTGCTAGCCGTTCTCTTTTTGAGAAAGACTGGTTAAAGAAATAACATAAGAATGAAACAAGTGCTAAACTGCCAATAAACAAGTTAGGGTAACCCGAAGGCATTTGTTCAAAATTAAAAGCACCAATAAAAAGTTTTGATAACATCTCAGAGAAAGGATAGGCTAATTCCCAATCGAACTCGAATTTTGTATAGCTGGCTTTACTTTCCATAAGAGCTTGAAAAGTTGGAAGCAGTAAAATACCTGCTAGACCAGCTCCTAATACAGAATGCCAAATAAATAAGCCAATTGAAACTAGGGTCTCTTTAAATTTCATTTTCCACGGCGTCTCCTTTGGATAAGAAACGCTGACTAAACGAAAAATGAAATAGCAAATCAAAAATAAACAGATCATATAAGCGATGTAATAATTTGCGAATAACATGATGCCCAAAAAAATAGAGTAGAGCAATCCGGCTTTTTTATCGATCAATCGTTCAAGACCTAAAACAATAAGTGGTAAAAAAATGAGACCATCCAGCCACATAATATTTAACTGATTAACGATCGTGTATCCCATTAGCGCATAACTGATAGAAAAAGCAGCTAAGATAAAGCCTGTTCCATTGAAAGCTTTTTTTAATAAGTAACAAAAACTTAGTCCGCTTAAACTGATTTTTAATAAAGTCAAGCAAGTTACGGCTAAAGTTATTTGAGTATGTGGAAATAACAGAAACAGCAAGTTAAACGGGCTAGTCAGATAATAAGCCCATAACCCCAACATATCCCCACCAATAGCTTTAGAAAAAGAATAAAAGAATGTACTGGGATCTTCAAAAAAAGTTTGTCTATAATAAGCAAAAAAATCAATATACTGTTGTCCCAAGTCCACGGTTAGAAGAGAATCATTTCCAAAAGGATAAACGCCTTGGAAAATATAAATAGTCGATAAAGTAAGGAACGGGACGAAAAAAGCTAGCAATAAGGGCCATTGTTTTTGTATAAAAGTCTGCATTGTTTTTTGCATAAGGTTCAACTCCATTAACGAACTTGTAATTCTTACAAGTATTAGAATAGCACAGAACGCAATGAAATAATTAAAGTTTTCTTTAATCAGTAGTTAATTCAAAACAAATTTGATACAATGAGACAAGTAATTTGAACAGGAAGGTGCCCTTTTTGAAAACAAATAAAAAAAATCATAATAAGAAGAAAAAATCACATATTCCATTTCGGTTGAACTTTTTATTCTTTACAGTCTTTCTATTATTCGCTATGTTGATCCTTCGATTAGGCTATTTGCAAATTGTAAAAGGTGAAGAGTTCGAAACAGAAGTTCAGCGAACTGAAACCACTTTAGCAACTGGAACGGTTCCTCGAGGCGAAATTTACGATAACCAGCAACGTAAATTAGTTGGCAATGAGGCACTTCAAGCAATCACATATACAAGAGGTACTGGTGTTTCTAGTGAGGATATGGCAACTATTGCTGTGAATCTAGCAACGTACATCGAGATGCCTAATATTACTGAATTTGAACAAGATAGTGATTTTGATTTATCTAAACGAGATTTGAAAGATTTTTGGATCTCTATGAATGAAGATAAAGTTAATGACCGCATAAGTGATAAACAAAAAGATTCATTAAACGGATCAGAACTTTACCAACTTCAAGTAGACAAAGTGACAGATGAAGACATTCAGTTCTCGGAAGAAGAACAAGAAGCAGCCGCTATCTTTAAAAGGATGAACGGGGCTTATGCTTTATCAACGATCAATATTAAAGGTGAAGATGTGTCCAATGATGAAATCGCAAAAGTTAGTGAAAATCTTTTGGATTTACCAGGAATCGATACAGGTACGGATTGGGTCAGAACCTATCCAGAAAAAGATATGCTGAAAAGTATCTTAGGTAACGTCACCAGTGAGTCTAAAGGACTGCCGAAGAACAAAGCAGCTACTTATTTGGCACAAGGCTACGCACGTAATGATCGTGTGGGAGAAAGTTATTTAGAATTGGAGTATGAACAAGTTTTGAGTGGTTCAAAATCACAATCAGAAACCGAAACCAATCAGAATGGCGATGTCGTCAATACGATCCAAAGTTATACAGGTGAAAAAGGCGATAATCTTGTTCTAACGATCGATATGGATTTTCAAACGATCGTTCAAGATCTTGCAAAGGAATCATTAGTTAATGAAAGTGAAGGGTTAAATGACCGAATATATGTCGTCGCTGCTGATCCAAACAACGGCGAAATTTTAGCAATGACCGGTCAAAAAAGAGAAACAAACGGAGAAATAAAAGATGATACACTAGGTATCATCACGAATACTTATCAAATGGGATCGGTAGTAAAACCAGCAACCGTATTAGCAGGGTACATGGATGGGGCTATCACACTAGCGGATAACACGTTGATTGATGAACCACTAACACTTGCCGGTCAAAAGATCAGTTCAGTTTTCAACCGTTCAGGTAGCGTTGCGGTAAATGATATTACTGCACTAGAACGTTCTTCCAATGTCTACATGGCAAAATTGGCCATGCGAATGGGCGGAGAATACGATTACTATCAAAATATGGCGCTAAACATCGATTACAAAAATGTAATCAATAAATTAAGAAACTACTATGCCCAATTTGGCTTAGGTGTAAAGACAGGAATCGATTTACCCGGTGAAGGTTCTGGTTTTATAGGCACAGCTGAAAATCCTGGATTAGCATTAACCTTTGCATTTGGTCAGTATGATACGTATACGCCCATCCAAATGCTGCAATATGTGTCGACCGTTGCAAATGGCGGGAAACGGATCGCGCCTCGTCTGATTGATGAAATTAGAGAAACTAATGCTGAAGGAAACTTAGGGGCTATCCAAACGCAACTGGAATCAGATGTGTTGAATATTCTTGATGTTGGAGAAGAAGAGATAAGCCGCGTTCAACAAGGAATGTATGAAGTGGTTAATGGAGCTAACGGTTCGGCTACCAGTTATTTTGGAGGTATTGAATATACAGCTGCGGGTAAAACAGGAACGGCTGAAGCTTATTATGACGGGGATATTGAAAGCAGAAAAGGAGAAAGTGTGACCAACCGAACATTTATTGGGTATGCACCTTATGATGATCCCGAAATTGCGGTATTCGTGATTATTCCGTATCTGCCAAATTCAAACAGTAATCATGAAAATACCATTGTAGCTCGTAAGGTTCTTGACGCTTATTTCCAAGTAGGAGATTACGCTGATCTTTCAAATGACATTGCTGAAGAAAATGAAACAACAACAGAAGAATAAGCAATACAACCAAAAAGATTTTGTCTAAGTTTATGGCAAAATCTTTTTTTTGTGTAAAAAACAGGTATTTATTGTGGAGCCATGGAAACACCTGAATTCTTTACACGGCTACAAGCAACCCTATTCCGCAAAAAAAATTGGGTGAGTAGTTGGATCAAAGCTATCAACACTAAAAATTATAGAACCTTTATTGCGAGTTATTTATGCTGTTTTCTTTTATGAAACATTACATTATTAAGTTTATTTTACAAAGTACTTTTTTAAACGGAGGTATGTTAAAATAGATTTTGAGAATAGAAAGAAGAGGTGAATTTAATGGACTTATGGATAATAGTGATTATCTTGTTAGTCATTGCAATTGCATTGATAGGCTGGTCATTTTACAAGAAAGATAATGGCGAGAAAATTAAAGAAGAATTCGAAGAATTATCTTTACAGCTAATGCAAGATATTTATAGCTTGAAAAAACGTGTTTCAACTTTAGAAGAAAAACTGAATATTGAGACAAAGGAAATACCCACTTCAGCTAAGATCCATGATGTTTTGAAGAAACATGTGGTTAGTTTGTATACCCAAGGTGTAACAATGGAAGATATTGTTATGCAGACACGTTTATCTGAAGCAACAATAAAAGTTGTTATCGATGAGTATGTAAAAAAATAATTAATGACTGATGAAGGAGAATAATAGAATGAGTAAACCCGCATTACGTTACTTAGCATTAGGATTTCTAATCTCCGCTATTGTTCTTGTAGGCTATCGAATTTTCCTTTACGATCCAGCAACTGTAGCTTCTGAAGATAAATCAACTGAAGAAACTGCAGTAACTAAAGAAGAATCGTCCTACAAGGAAAAATATGAAGCCTTGCTAGCTGAAACTGAGATCGCTGATTTAGAAAAAGAAGCAGTGACAAGTGAACCTGAAATTGTTGAAGAGACTGAAACAAGTGAAGCAGCAGAAAATACTGAATCAAAGGCTTCGGAACCTAGTGTGAAAAAAATCACGGTCATTATCAATGATGGTGATCCAAGCAGTGTTGCCAGTCAACAGCTAAAAGGGCAGGGGCTGATTGAAGATGCCTTAGATTTTGATGGATTTTTAGAAGATAATAATTATGCTGCGCTTATTCGTCCAGGTTCTTATGAAGTATCCAGTGATATGGATTACAATCAATTGGCTAAGGTATTGATGGATAATAATTAAGCTGAATAAGAAACGAAACAAGAGCGTAAAGTAAAAAAACTTTACAACCTCTAAAAAAATACTAGCATGTTTATGCAAAAAGTGATATGATATTTAAGTCAGAAGATAAAGAAATATGTCTTCAAATAAATACTGTTTAATGCTTGGAGGGAAAATCATGCGTGTAAACATCACATTGGAATGTACAGAATGTAAAGAACGTAATTACATCTCAAAGAAAAATAAACGTAACAGTCCGGACCGTGTTGAATTCAAAAAATACTGCCCGCGCGAACGTGTCGTAACATTACATCGTGAAACAAAATAACATTTTTGTTATTTTAATTTGCAAAAAATGAGATACACATAGAAAAGGTTGAGAGAATTTCTTTCAGCCTTTTTTTATGTTCAAAAAATCAATTTGAAAAGCAAAGGATTAGGTCCAATGATTGGCATTTGTTATACTGATCATACTAAAAGAGAAGGTGGTTTTTAGGATGGATAAATGTGAAGTTTTTTTAAGTAATGGGAAATCGTTGGTAGTAAGTAGTTCTACTGAACAGTTACTAAATAAAATAACAGATGAAGACGGAGAGCCGCTAGAAAGTTTTGTTTTATTAGAAGATGAAACAGGAACTTCTTGTTACTTAAATCCAGTTCAAGTTGTAACCGTTTCATTTTCTGGACTTAATGTAAATAAGGGTGTAGATGAAACTAAGATCAGTCATGAGGAAGAGCGTTCAAAAGAAAATTTGGCTGCTATAAAGACTTTGAGTGAAGACATTGAAAATATGGAATAGAGCTCTTCGTTATAAGTTTATTAAAATAAAAAATTACTATGTAAATTTAGGTGCATGAGCTGGATCTCTACAGCTTTTTTGGCTGCATAATAAGTACTATTAGTTCAACGACCTAAAATTTGTTTTTTAAAAGTTATGAGACTGTCTGAATTCTTTATATGGTAAAAAGCGGCTTCTATTCCTTTAGAAATCCAGCAAAATCGATTTAACCGATCTGCCGATTTCAAATCATAGTGAGCCTATTTTTTTATGTATAATTTAAAATTAGTAACTTGAGTATTTTTGTCAAGAACATGTGTCTTTATGCTATAATAACTAGTAAAGATTACTTAATGGGTAAAATCAGTTGAATGGAGTTGACAGTTTGGAGTATAGAACTCAAATGAAAATAAAACGTTTTTTTAAAAAACCAGTTGTGACATATGCACTGTTGGCTATTCAAATTATAGCATTCGTTTTCATGACTTTTGATGGTGGGAGTACGAACATTGCTACTTTATTAAAGTATGGAGCGAAATTTAATCCTTATATCGTTCTTGGAGAATGGTGGAGATTGATCACGCCAATGTTCCTACACATTGGATTCATTCATTTATTAATGAATTCAGTGATCCTCTATTATTTAGGTGAACAATTAGAAGGGATTTTTGGACATGTACGTTTTGCTGGTATTTACTTACTAAGCGGCATAGCTGGAAATCTTGCAAGCTTTGCTTTTAGTGATGCTCTCTCTGCAGGTGCTAGTACGGCTTTGTTCGGATTATTTGGATCAACTATTATGCTTGGACAAACTTTTAAATACAACCCAGCAATCCAACAGATGGCTAAAAGTTTTGGTATATTGATTATTATTAATGTAGTTTTTGGTATATTTAGTTCCTCGATCGATCTAGCGGGACATCTGGGAGGCTTATTAGGAGGATTTCTGCTAGCAACGGCTATTAGCGTACCTAATCCAGTAGGCCAGTTGTTGAATAAGCGTCTGATCTATGGCAGTTTTTTTGTCATCCTGGTTATCGCCTTAGCCTACATTGGTTACCTGAATACACCTATTACATTTTTTGAACCTTAGGAAGTGAAGCAATGGTAAATTTGTATGACGTCCAACAGTTGTTGAAACGGTTTGGCATTTACGTATATATCGGGAAACGCTTATGGGACATTGAAATAATGATGGTTGAGTTGAAAAAATTACATGATAATGGATTGATATTAGATGATGAGTACCTGCCAGCTATACTTATTTTAAAACAAGAACATCGCAAAGAAGAAGAAAAAGAGCAAAAAAGTTAAAATTGGAGGAATTTTTATGAATAACAAAATTATTGGGATCGACTTAGGTGGAACAACTGTAAAATTTGCTATCTTAACAAGCGAAGGAGAGATCCAACAAAAATGGAGCATTATAACGGATATCACAGATGATGGTTCACATATTGTGCCAGCTATTGTTGAGTCGATCAATGAACAGCTTGAAAGATATCAATTATCGCCTAGCGACTTTATTGGCATTGGAATGGGGTCTCCTGGTACGGTCGATCGTGAGGAAGGAACTGTTATTGGCGCTTACAATTTAAATTGGGCTACAAGCCAACCGGTCAAACAATTGATTGAAGAAGGAACAGGCATCTCTTTTGCTATCGACAATGATGCGAACGTGGCGGCTCTTGGTGAACGTTGGAAGGGTGCTGGGAAAAATGAAGAAGATATAGTATTTGTAACGCTAGGAACAGGTGTTGGCGGTGGAATCATTGCTGGGGGACGTTTGATCCACGGTGTTGCTGGTGCGGCAGGAGAAATAGGCCATATCACAGTAGAGCCAGGTGGTTACGAATGTACATGTGGTAATAAAGGCTGTCTTGAGACAGTTTCGAGTGCCACAGGAGTTGTTCGTCTAGCTAGAGATTTTTCAGAAGAGTACGCTGGCGACTCAAAATTGAAAACGATCATTGATGATGGTCAATTGATAACCGCTAAAGATGTTTTTGATCTTGCAAAAGAAGAAGATGAATTAGCGATTCGGGTGATAGATAAAGTTGCTTACTACTTAGGCTTAGCTTGTGGAAGTGTTGCGAATATTTTGAATCCATCTGCAATTGTAGTCGGTGGGGGAGTTTCTCAAGCAGGAGTATTTTTAATAGATCAAATCCAAACGTATTTTGATTTGTTCACTTACCCAACGATTCGTAGAACAACAAGAATCCGATTGGCCCAATTAGGAAATGATGCTGGCGTTATCGGAGCAAGTTCATTGGTTAAAAAACAAAAAAATGGTACTTTGTAAATTTTTTATTTTAGGTATTGAAAAATAAAAAATCAAGCGTTGTCTTAAGAAGATGAGTTCGGTGAACTGCCGAAGCCATCTTCTTAAGTTTTTCTTGCACCATAATTAGCAGGGTCTTGTCTATCTACGATTTATGATCTAACCTAATAAAGTGTTAAAGATGATAGCGTATGTTATAATTCAATGAGAAAGTTTTTGGGAAAAAGGATACAATAAAATTATGTAAATAAATAAAAAAATAAGGTGATTAAAATGAGAAGGAAAAAGAAAGAATATATGATTTTCTACTTAGTTATTTTACTTTTTTCCGTGACCTTATTTTTAATAAGTTGCACTAAAAAACAAGCAACCAAAGTCCCTGATCCAGAAAAAATAGCATTAGCGTACAAAGAAATCCCAATTGACTATGAAAGTTTTAGAAAAGTGATCGGTTGGATGTCTGACGAAGAAGTTTTAGTCCATACTGGTGAAATGAATAATGACACGTTGTCCCTATTCAATATTTTTACTGGAGAAATTGTGCCTATCTATGAAGCGAGTTCGATTATTTTAACAGCTATTATTTCGGAGGATAAACAAAAATTATTGATTCAAGTTGTCAGTGAAGATGGTGGAGAATTAAGAGTGATCGATAGAGAAGGGTCCGTTATCCAAACTTTGCCTCTGGAAACAAGTGGTTTTGTTAATGTGAATTGGAACCCTGCAAATCAAAATTATATTTTTATTTCTTACTACCAATCAGACACAGAAATAGCCGTAGACAATTGGAACATCGAAACCAATGAGGTCGTATCGGTACCTTCAGCTTCAATGGTTCCGGTATGGTATTCTGCTAATCTGTATTTATATGTAGATAATAAAGATGATTTTTCGCTTGAAACGGGTGATCTTTATATGGGAGATATTCGTACAAATGATATGCTGAGATTGAAAAGTCAGGTGTCCGATTTTTTTGTACATGAAGATACATTTATAACCTATACACCTTCCGATTTTGCAGATGATGAATTATTATTAAATTACCAATACCCTTTTATGGTTGATCAGTCATTTATGGCTATTCCTAAAGTAACGATGAACGAGCGCCTAGTTTTTCCTTATTTAAGTCAAGCCGCAAGAAATACCCCCGTTTATGGTGTTTTTGCAAAAGAAGCAGTGGAGTTGGAACTTGAAACGGGTGATTTTGAATTTGGGCAGTTGGATTTTGACAAAAAGACCATTGAGCCTATTTTGGATCTGCCGGACAATGCTCCTATTTCGATGGCAGAAAATGGCAAATACAGTTTGTATGGCTGGCGATACGAAAGTATTATAGATATTGAAGAAAAAACAATTTATTCATTTATCGATATGCCGAATTAGATACAGCTAAAATTTCACAAAAACAATTGTAATAAAAAAAGCTAGTAAAATAGCCGATTCTTGTGTACAATTATCCCTGTAGAACGAGTTGAAAGGGGTACACAAGAATTGGATACAGGTCAAATTATTAATATTGTTTTATGGCTCATCATCATAGTATGGGCTGGTTATGAAGGTTACAGTTATTTCAAACGCAAAAATGCGTCTATTGAATTAACAGAAGAAGAATTTAAAAAGGATATGCGAAAAGTTCAATTAATTGATGTCCGCGAAAAGAAAGATTTTGATGCAGGACATATATTAGGAGCTAGAAACGTTCCTTATTCGACGTTTAAAACACGCAGCGTTGAGATAAGAACAGATCAACCTGTTTATCTTTACGATCATAATAAGGCTTTAAGTTTACGAGCAGCTCTTCGTTTACGCAAACAAGGCCACACCGATATCCACCATCTTAAAGGCGGCTACCGTGATTGGACTGGAAAAACAAAAACTTCTTATTGATAAATTAAATAGGGCTATAGAAAGCCCATGAAAAAGACATACCTCAAATGTGAGGCTGCTGAAAAAGTAGTTTTATCTAGCGGAGACTAACTTAATAGTAAAC
>NZ_JAGGRF010000033.1:0-18695 GCF_018612935.1 Carnobacterium sp. ISL-102
AATAAACCTCAAAGAGGACTAAAATGGATTAAACTAAGAAAGCGGAAAAATGGGCACTCCCATTTTTCCGCTTTCTTGTTTACTATTAAGTTAGTCTCCGCTAGATAAAACTACTTTTTCAGCAGCCTCGTTAAATTCCGCTGTCTCTTTTACTTATAGAGCAATGAAGAAACTGAAGCGATCACGGTCAGCAAAAAAGACTGGGACACTCTGCAAGAAACATTGTACCTTCAATCTTCTGGCGCAGTTGATGTGATTTATCAATATGAACAAGAAAATGGATTTATTGCACTGGAGGATATCGATTGGGATACTCTGTAAAATTAGCAAAATCAACTATTAAAAAGACCAATAGAGCAGATAACACCTACTTCAACTTAATGTACTAAGTATATTTCGGAGCATGATTGGACAAAAATTTATTTTCTATGAGCAAATAATATGACATATAGCAAATAAAATAGTAAAATAAATAGTAATAGGTGTAATCTTTCCAAAAAATATGACTTATCAGACTATGCACACAATCACTGGAGGAATAACGATCATTATGAACCTAACTGACTTATTAACATCGGTAGAGATCGACTCTATCCGCCCCAATCAACTTAAAAAAGAATTAGATAACATCGCTATTAAAAAAATTGCCTATCACACAAAAGAAGTCGTTGCAGATACATTATTTGTCTGCATTAAAGGTCACCAAACAGATGGACATAACTATGCAAGACATGCTGCAATGCAAGGTGCAACGGTTATCGTCGTCGAACAATTTATTGAAGGCATGGATGTTCTTCAACTTAAAGTCTCAGATAGTCGTGAAGCCTTGGCTACTTTATCGAGTAATTTTTTTGCTCATCCTTCTAATTCAATGAGCATATTCGGCGTAACTGCTACTAATGGGAAGACGACGATTACATACATGATAGATGAGATCTTCAAGGCTTATCAATTAAAATCTGGTTTAATAGGAACTATCCTAGTTAAAATCGATAAAGAGATTGAAATGAGTAGATTAACTACCCCCGAATCTTATGATTTGCAACAGCATTTTGCTAAAATGAGAGATCATGAAATCACACATGTCTCCTTGGAAGTTTCTTCCTCAGCACTGGAACTTAAACGCGTTCATAATACTGACTTTGACGTTGTAGCCTTCATGAATATCAGTCCAGAACATATCAGATTGCATGAATCATTTGATGCTTACTTTGATGCTAAAGCATCATTGATAAGAAATGCTTCTAAAAAAAGTACTGCTATTTTGAATCTTGATGAACCGCTGCTTATCCCTTTAGAAAAAGAAACAGCGGCTCAAGTTGTTACTTTCGGAATCGAAAATAAGTCTGGTACGATCACCGTCTCAAATATTCAATTTTCTTCGGGCATACCATCATTTACAGTGTCTATTCGAAAACCTTTTAACACCCTAAGTGGAAAAAGAATCGATATAACAAGTTTCGATTTAGAAATGTCGGTTCCAGGCTATCATTCTATCTATAATGCCCTTACAGCGCTTGTTACAGGATTAGTCAATGATATACCGATTGAGAATGTCCAGCAAGGAATCAAAAACTTTAGAGGTGTAGAGAGACGATTCCAGATACTATATGATAAAGAATTTAAAGTAATAGACGACTTGTTGTTGAATCAAAACAACATTGATTCATGCATGGAGACCATCAGTCATTTAGATTATAATAAGCTGCACCTTGTACATGCAATCAGAGGAAGTAACGGTCCTGCACACAGTACCGAAATTGCAGAGTCTTTAACAGAATGGTTCCATAAAATGAACGTTGCCAAGATCATCCTGACGACGGCGCCATCACATGCAGCCAAAAATGATGAAGTCACAGATGAAGAATTAGCAGCTTTCTTAAAAGTGATGAAACAAAATAACATTGAAGTTGCTTTTTTTAAAGAACTCGAAGATACTCTGATATTTGGTGTTAAACAGTTGAATGCAGATGATATTCTACTGATTTCAGGAGCGCATTCGATGGATCAGGGAGCAAAAAAGACCCTAGAATTATTAAAAAAAATCCATCCTAAAGTAGATTCTGTAAGTATTGATCAAGTATTGGAGACCAAACTCATTGGAATGGATCCTTTCAAGGTAGCTGAAAAAATTTAAGAATAATCGAACGTCTAAAGATAAAACGAAGAGTCTGTTTATCAGGAAACTGATGAACAGACTCTTCGTTTTATTATATACCTATCATTTAAAAATAATATTGGTGTTCTAAAAAAATTTCTTCTGGAATAACGGACTTGCTTGTGGAGAGCCATGGAAGCGCCTGAAGCCTAAAAAAAATTTGTCATGGTTGTTGCTGCTTTAGCAGCTTACAAACAT
Source organism: Carnobacterium sp. ISL-102 (assembly GCF_018612935.1). Taxonomy (NCBI): domain Bacteria; kingdom Bacillati; phylum Bacillota; class Bacilli; order Lactobacillales; family Carnobacteriaceae; genus Carnobacterium; species Carnobacterium sp. ISL-102. The sequence goes on from NZ_JAGGRF010000033.1 coordinate 2,357, forward strand.
GATACAATTGGGCGTTATTTGCCCACAGTGCTTCATTTCAGGCTACAAGCAAATCCTATTCCGTCAGAAATTTAAAGTAACTTTTAATGATTTCCCTACTCCCTTTAGTTGCAACATTCAACTAAAGATGATTAGATGGATGCTGTGATAGCTTTTTTCAAAGCCATTTCAACACTTTTAGCAACTTCATTTAATTCTGATTCGTCAAATAAACTAATAAGTTTTTCAGGGCTGGTCATTCCCATATAAGTCTTATTACCTTCTGTTCTCACTACCATTTTACACGGCAATACATATCCTATATGAATATTTTTTTCTAATACTTCTTTCGCCTGTTTTGGATTACATACCTCTAGGACAACAAAATCATCCTTTAACTCTAGTCCTTTTTCAGCAAGCTTATCCTTAAAATTTAATTGCCATAATATTCCAAAACTATTTTCTTTTAAATTTTCTTCTAATGATTGAATAGCTTCTTCTAAGCTTTTATCTGTTCTCTTCTCATAAACAATATCCATTTCCTTACCTCCTGAAATTTGTATTAAAATATGAACTGACTATTCTATTATGCATGTTATACCCCATTCCTTAATGGGTAACTTAACAATATCAGTTTAATTTTTTTTGTAAAGTCAAACGATTCCTAATAAAGATAAACAAGTTTATACCTAACTATGCTACTTTAATTTATATGACATTATTGTATTTAAAGAAATATGGACCATTCAAGTGTATAATAAAATTATTAAATATCGGTAGTTTTATATATAATTAATCTATTACTATCTTTTGAGGGGGAATAAATGTGGAATTTTATATTAGACCGATTAATAGTGGAGATGGCAGAGGTTTAAATGATTTAAGACGTATGCCAGGAGTATTTGAAAATATTTTAGGGATACCTTCAGAGAGAATACAACAAAATGAAGATTTTGTTGTTAATATGGACGCTAACCAACACCAATTTGTCGCTATTTCAAAACTTCCTAACAATGAAGAAATAATTGTAGGAACCGCTGGGTTATCTGTAAATGGTAGTCATCGTACACGACATAGTGGAAGCATAGGCATAATGATCCATAAAGATTATCAAAATCAAGGTGTTGGTACTGCTTTAATAGATGCACTTGTAGACGTAGCAGACAACTGGTTAATGCTTGTTAGACTTGAACTTACTGTATTTGAAGACAACAAGAGCGCTATACATTTGTATGAAAAATTTGGTTTTGAAAAAGAAGGACTTAAACGACTTGCAGCAATAAGAAAAGGAAAATATGAAAATGAATATTTAATGGCGAGAATAAATGTTACTATTTGTCCCCCATTTGATCAGCTGAGCAATACCTAATTCTTTAATCTTAGGTTATAATAGGGATCAAAAATGTTTTTATAAGCAGCTACATAATAAAAATATGAAAAGGAGATCATTATGTTGAATTCATTTGATTACGGTTGGCTTAATTGGGGTAGCTTAGTTCTTGGATCGATTGCTTGGATCATCCCTATTTTTAATATTATACGGCGTAAAAAAATTGAGAATAGAAATTCTCTCATGATTTTATTCAGTATGGGAGCTTGTGCAATAGCTTTATGGTTTCAAATTTCTTATAATAATTATTTAGTTGAAATAAATGATCTACCTGCAATTATGGATACGATAGGTACTTTAAACTGGGTCTCAGCGGTACTTCTTGTTGCAACAATTACTTTGAATATTATAAGTATTGCTTCAAATAGAAATGTACTATCAAATTAATTCTCTTCTTTCAAATAAGATTTACTCTTGGCAGAAAAGGGTTATGTACTGATTTTACTATGGTAATAGTGTTGTTTATAAGTATACAAACTCATTCAAATTTATTAAATAGAAAAGACCGCAAAAAGATTAGATTTTACGCTAACCTTTTTGCGGTCTTTATTAAAATGATTTTTTATTCTCTTTTAGCTACTGAATTTTTTTAAACTAACAAGATTTTATACCTATTGATTTATGGGATTTCATGTATTTCAGTTTGGTAAATATCTTTGATTCTTTTTTCCATTTCTAGCTGACCGTTTTCTCTAAGCTTATCGTATCGGTTTATTTCATTATTAAAAAGAACCACATCAGCGTTAATCATATTTTCATCATAGGCTATCTGTTCATTTTTTTCTACCTCGAACACATCAGCGTAGAAATTTACTACCTCATAAACATTTACATCAATACTCATACCTGTTTCTATTGACATTTAACTCACTCCCTTAACGGTGCTGTTTATCAGTATTCTTCATAATATAAGTCTTCTTTAGAATCATCACCTGCATTTGGGAAAACATATAATAAATAATAATTTTTTCCGTCAACATTTATTTCATCTTTTTGATTCATTTTAGCGGCTTTATTTTCGGTTATTTTGTACATGCCTGTTCCATAAATAAAAATATCTTCATCGATATAGATCCTTTGATCTTCTGGAACGATCGTAACGACAGTGCCATCATCTGCAATAGCCGTGTTGCTTTCTTCTGAAGAGTTATTCCCGTCGTTTTGACATCCAAAAAGTAATGAACTTGAACACACTAAAAGTATAGAGATATTTTTTTTCATAAAAATCCCCCTCTTTTTTTATACTCATTAAAACGCTCTCACTCATAGTATACACGTTTAGCTGTTGTAATAAAAAGAAGAAAGGGTCCATGTGTGAACATTTGGAATACAATCACTACCTAACAATGTAAAAACGCCTAAATAAAGCTAGCAACGGTAAACAATTACAACCACTTAAACCACAGAATTTCACAGTAGCTAGTTTGCTTGTAAAAGGCTACTCCATCTCTACTCTAACAAACCCATCCTTTTTCAATTCAAATACCTGGTCACAGACTTCTTTTAAAAACATCCGATCATGCGAAATAGTAATAATTGAACCTGCAAAATTTTTAAATAATATTCTAAGTTCTGGCTGAGATAGCGGTGAAAAATTTCGTGTAGGCTCATCTAATAGCAATACGTTTTGTCCTGCTAAATCTATTTTTAACAACAGTAATTTGGCTTGTTGGCCCCCTGAGAGTGATTGGATCGGGTGATGCATTTCATCGGTCGTAAACCGCATACTTCCTAAATAAGTCATCACTTGCGTTCGTTCTTCACTGTCTCCTGTCTCACTAAGGAATTCAACCGGCGTTTCATCCATATGCAAATATTCAGCATAATTTTGCGGCATATATCCAGCTGCAATATCTGTGCGTTGGCTTAATTCTGTCCACAATTGTTTTAATAGTGTACTTTTGCCTACTCCATTTTGTCCGATGATCCCTATTTTTTGAGGAGTTCTGACCAATAAATTTAGTGAGTGAGCTAAAATTTCATCCCCCGGTTTCACACTCTCATCTTCCAAATGGAGAATCGGTTTATTTGCAGGAAGTGGCTTAGTGTTTGAAAATTTTACTAAAATAGCATCTGCTTTTAGTGGAATATCTTCGAAATTTTCTTTTTCGCGCTCAAACCGTTTTCCCATTGATTTTACTGCGTGCATTTTCTTTTTGAGTAAGCGTGCTCCAGATGGATCTTGTCTTGAAATAGCCCCTTGTGCATGGTGTACACTGCTCTCAACTTGCCGGTATTTTTCCATTTGTTTTTGGTGCTCTTCACGCTGTTTGTTGCCAACTTGAGATTGGTGAACATAACGTGCTTCTTTTTGTTCGATGTATGCTTGGTAAGGTAAATTTGATACTGTGGCGACTGGGAGCGTCTTATGCTGTAACAACTCTATCTGAATGACCTTAGTCGCTGTAGCTTTAAGCAATGCTTCGTCATGCGAGATAAAAATGATTGTTAGGGGCGTCGTTTTGATAAAGTGCTCTAGCCATTTGACCGTATCAAGATCCAAGTCGTTGGAAGGCTCATCAAGTAATAGCAAATCAGGATCTGTCGAAAGTGCTTTTAGGAGTTGGACTTTTATTTTTTCACCACCGGATAGACTGCCTACCTGTTGTGAGCTTGTTAATCGGTCCGCATCAAATCCCAATTGTCCCACTAATTGATAAAGTTTTTGGTAATCAATATCCATAACATCTTCTTGACCGAAGAAATACTGATCAACCGTGCATTCCATATATTTTTGCGGTAAAGATTGCGGCAAATAAACGGTGCGGCTGAACTGGTTGATCAATTCCCCTTCCGCTTGAATGTAAGATTCAATACTTTTATCTCCTAAGATCCATTTCAATAACGTTGACTTACCATTTCCCTCTTCACCGATGATGGCTACTTTTTCTCCAGGATTAATTGTAAAACTCAAATCCTTAATGATCTCTTTCAAATCCCCTAAGTGATGCAAGGTTAAATTTTTCACTTGTAACATACTAATTCCTCCTGTCTACTACATAAAAAATGACCGCCGGCAAGTTTCTGCAGACGGTCCGTTAGTTTCAATTAAACAGATAGAATGAGGATGGTCTATTTCTATCAATAGCGCCATACCCGATTCGAAAGTTGTTTAAATGATTTATCTAAAAAACCGTTACAAAGAAACCCACCTTGATGGCAGAAAAAAATTTCTTCTTCAATTCCGATTTGTTTAGATAGTGTCCATTTAGGCACAACCTTTCGATTTATTAGGTACAGTGTAGCAAATATTGTTAGCGGACGCAATGAAATAGGGTATCAAATTGGCAGCGAAACATTGGTTCAAAATAGATGCCTCTTCCTATCGGTTTGACTGCTTAAATTTCAAAACCACCATTTATCATCGCTAGTAAAGCTTAAATATTCTTCGCCTTCTTGAAGTCCTGTTCTAATAAACTCATTGATGTCAGCAAGGTCAGTTTTAGAAATTTCACCTGCTTCGCATAGAAATTGATAAAGTTTTTTCAAAGCTGACCCATTTTTTTTAAGTGATGTAGCTGAACTCGACAAATCTTTCCGCACAAAAAAATCACCAAGAAACTCTCCTGCCGAATCACCAGAATTTATAGGAGTCACTTGTTCATACTCAGCTAAATAAACATTTAAATAGAAATCCAACTGTTCGATGTGGCGTTTTACAGTTTTTTCACTTAGGCCTTTTACAGCTATCGTATACTCTTTAAAAGCTGCTAACAATTTTTCATTGTTTTTAATTGATGCTTCTATATACTTTTCCCGTTGCTGCTCGGATAAATTTGACGTATTTAAGCGAGAAAGTTCACTATAATCCCAAGTCTTTTCAATCGCATAAGGTCCTTTTCTAACCATCGCTTCCACTTTTAATGGCTTATTGAAAGCCTCACGTAATGCTTCCACACTACTCCTGTACCCTTGTTTGAATAATTTCGTATGAAGGTAATCACTGTAAGAGATCATCAACTCATTATTTATCGTCTCATTGGTAATAATTGTTCTAAAATCTCTTATCTCATCAGCCATCAAATTGATACTTCCCATTACTGAACGATTAGATGTAGTAGTTACTTGGATATCTCCAGCAAGTTTTAAATACTCGTCAATTTTTTTCGTTGAAATTCCTGCGATCTTAAAAGCAATCCGAATGGCTTCTGGTATTATCTCAGGTAACTTTTTTTTCTTTTGGGCATTAATATCTTGCAGAATGATGGGTGTATAGGTCAGATCATTGAGAAGAATGATAACTTTTTTCCGATTAACATTGATATAATTCGCATGCCATGAAAATAACGGATTAATTTGTGCAAACTGTTTCCCATATTCTTTATCCTCTATACTTGGTAAGGCTGAAAATAAAGGTTGTGCTTTTTTAGTAGCTCCGATGATCATCTTCTTCCCCCTTTTACTCGTTTATCTATTGATTATAACAATAATTTTATCATCCTACTATTTTTTGTGGTTCTATAACAAATGGTGTGGATGCTTCAAAAAAAATTTCTTCTGGAATGGACGGGTTTGCTCGTGGAGAGCCAAGGGAACGCCTGAAGCCTAAAAGAAAGTTGTCATGGTTGTTGCTGCTTTAGCAGCTTACAAAAATGATACACTTGGGCGTTATTTGCCCACAGTGCTTCATTTTAGGCTACAAGCAACCCTATTCCTACATAAATTTTAGGTAAGTAATGCCATTAGATTAAGTCTATCAACACCAAAAATTATACAGCCTTTTTTGTTCGTCATAATGTATTTCATTTTATAGTAGTGCTATAATCTTGATAACGATAACGGCAGATGGGAGAAACCAATGAAATCTAAACTGATAATCATAAGAGGTAATTCAGGAAGTGGAAAAACAACGATTGCGCAATTACTGCGAAATCATTTTGAACGTGGACAAGTTATGCTCATCGCACAAGATACCCTCAGATTAGACATTTTAAATACAAAAGATTTCGTGGGTAATCCAACTATTGATTTAGTAAAAATGATTGCTGCATTTGGTAAAGACAAATATGATTATATAATTATTGAAGGTATTTTTAATTCAAAAATATATAAAGATCTCTTTTTAGAATTAGCCGATAGTTTTGACTATCATATTCATGCTTATTACTACGATCTTTCATTTGAAGAAACCGTCTTACGTCACTCTACTAGGGATAAGTCAAAAGATTTTGGCCCCGATAGAATGAAGGATTGGTGGCTAGAGAAAGACTACCTCAATCTTGAAAATGAGAAAATATTCGATGGAACACTAAGCCAAGAATATGTATTGAATAGGATACTAAAAGATCTATCTATCTAATTTTTTCAAACATATGTAATTAAATTTATTTATAATTACATATGTTTTATATTTATAAAAAGTCTGAATTATATTTTTCTATATCTTTTATTTGAATCATCTTACGCTATAAATTGGTAATGAAAAGTTGAACTCTCTTCATAGATAAAAATAGTTTTTATTACTTTTAAAAATACATTGGCTCCTTTATTTATAATACTTCTATAAAAATACTTAAAACAATAGACTAACCAAACTGAATTTAATAACTGGTATACTTAAAAATTCAAATTCTTATATGAAGGTATAATTCGAATACACCCTTAAAAGTTAAAACTAATAACCCTTATAAAGTTAGATGGATTTTTAGGAATAACTGATTTTTCAAATGAAGCTAGGGCAATATTTCTGCTTATGAGATTTTTAAGATTAGAGCATTTGAGTCTTCTTTGATATTTAGACATTATTAGTCAACATCTGCATCTTATATGATACACTATAAACACATAGTTTAAGGAGGAATTGAAAAATGGAAATACATAAAAATAAAAATTCTTTTTTTGATGGAGGTCTTTTCAGTTTAATAGGATGGAGCATTCTAGGTGCGATTATAACAACAGTCACATTTGGTATTTGTTATCCTTGGGCTTTATGCATGGTTTATGGTTGGAAAATAAATCATACTGTTATTGAAGGTAAACGGATGAAATTTAATGGTTCTGCCTTTAGTTTATTTAGCCACTGGATCAAATGGCTTTTACTCACCATCATAACCCTTGGTATTTATGGTTTCTGGGTTACGATCAAGCTTGAAGATTGGAAAGCACGTAATACAACATTTATAAATTAAATAAAAAAATTCTAAAAATATTGATTTAACAGTATTCTTTAGAATTTTTTTTATAATTAAAATATTAAAACCAAGAAATTTACAGGATCTATTTCATTATTAAAAATCAATTTATCCTAACGAATCTACTTTCCATCAGCTTGTACAAAAATAAAATTGACAAGATTTTTTTAATAGATAATTTCTTATGTATAAAAAATAAACGTTATTTTACTATTTGAAGTGATATAATTATTTTGGATAGGAGGTAATTTACTTGAAAAAATTAGATTTACATATTCATACTAAATATACATTAAGTGACTCAAAAGATTTTGATTTTTCAATTGATACATTACAAGAATATATTAAAGTACGATCTCTTGATGGTATTGCAATAACTAATCACAACCATTTTGATTTAGCTCAATATGAACAGATCTGTAAACAAGTTGATATTACTGTTTTCCCAGGCGTAGAATTAGACTTAGAAAACGGGCATTTATTAATGATCTGTGAAAATAATATGGTGTCAGAACTTAATCACATTTGTCAAAAACTTTCTAGTTACATAACGACTCAAAATTCAAGCTTAACTATGAAAGAGTTTAAAAACCTTTTCAAAAAAACATTTTTAAATAAAGTAGTCTTAATTCCACATTATAAGAAATCCCCAATAATCAATCAAAACGTAATAGATGAACTAAATAGTTTTTCCAAAATAACTGCTGGAGAAGTTCAAAATCATCGGAGATTTGTAGAAGAATTGAATATAAAAAATGGATTAGTACCTGTTCTTTTTAGTGACATGAGAGTATCTCAAGATGTTGAAAGTTTTAATATTAGACAAACTTACTTTCATATTGATGAAATAAGTATTCCGGCTATAAAACTAGCACTTATGGATAAAAATAAAGTTTCTCTTTCTAAGGAAGAAGGAAATCATTTATTTGAGCTCTCAAATAATATTGTGGCCTCAACAGGGTTAAATATTTTGATAGGACAACGTTCGTCTGGGAAAACAAACCTTTTAGATGAAATTCATGAAAATGTTGAAAATACAAAGTATATTAAACAATTCGAATTAATTGAAAAAAATGAAGAAGAATCTAAAAAAAACTTTAATGATAGAGTTTCTATGGATGAAAGTTTAGCTAAAAAAGAATATTTAGCTACTTTTTCTAATTTATTAAATATTGTTTTAAAAATTGACTCCTTAAAAACAAATAAAAACATCCAAGATTACGTTAACTCGCTAATAAATAATTCTAAGTATACTAATATGAAGGATTCCTTTGCTAAAGCTAAGTTATTTGAAGAGACCCCCTTTCAAGAAACAAAACTTGGAAATCTTAAAAAACTGATACAATCCACAGAAATATTAATAACTAATAGAGAATATAAACCGTTAATTGAAGAGTATGTGAATTATGGAGATATGTCTAATTTAATTATTAGATTAATAGAGAAATATAGAGAACTTTTATTACAAAATAAAATTAAAGATACTGCAAATACTATAGTTTCAAATATACAAGCTGAATTACAGTTAAAAACAACTGTTCCTAAAATCAAAAATATAGACTTATCAAATATCGCAAAAGAATTCTTAATCAAAGAAAAATTTGATAAACTTGTCTTATTAATGCATGAAGAAAAAATTATTAGTAGGAAGTCTTTGTCCGATTTTACTATTGAGACTCGTAGAAGAATTTTTGAAGGGGCTGGAGAATTAAAAAGTGAATCTGGTAAAAATGCTGCTTTTAGTTCTGCTCACGCTCATTATGCTAAACCTTTTGAATACTTACAAAAATTAAAGGAAATTACAAAAGTAGAACAAGCAGATTTTTACAAATTTTTTACAAAAGTTGAAATAAGAGTTCTAAACAATGATTTACTACCTGTCTCTGGAGGACAAAGAGCTGAATTTAATTTCTTAAGAAAGATTCAAGATTCTCTCCAATATGATTTGCTTTTGCTTGATGAACCGGAATCTTCTTTTGATAATATTTTTTTAAATGAAAAAATTAATCATCAAATAAAAACAATAGCCGAGAGTATCCCAGTCTTTGTTTCTACTCATAATAATACAGTGGGATCTTCAATCATACCTGACTTTATTATTCACACAAAAAGAGTTATAGAGAATGATAATGCTTCATTTAAAATCTATACAGGATACCCATCCGATCAATTTTTAAAAACACCTAATGGAGAAAAAATAAGTAATTTGTCAGTACAATTAGATTGTTTAGAAGCAGGTGAAAAAACATATACATTGAGGAGTGATAGTTATGAAATACTTGGAAATCGAAAATAATAAAGGTTATTATCATTTAAATTCAAAAAAAACAGAAATTGATAAGATTTCCAAAGAAGATATTTTAGAGTTAGTTAAAATTTTAATGCATGAAAAAGTTTTTTTAATGGATGAGTTTTCAGAAGAAAAATTACAACATGGTGTTCACAAAATAATATATAGAAATATTCATAATAAATTTCAGGATTTAAAAAATGAGAAAGATAGCATCATCGATGAAGTTAATCAAGATTTTCAAGAAGCCTTTCAAAAGTACTCTTAAATTTATATATATGTTAAATAAAAAACAATCATCCTTTTTAAAGGATGATTGTTTTTTAAAGGATGATTGTTTTTTTATTCCCACTCAATAGTTGATGGTGGCTTGCTGGTAATGTCATACACGATACGGTTAACGTGTTTCACTTCATTTACGATACGGACAGAGATCTTTTGCAAGATATCCCAAGGGATGCGGGCAAAGTCACTTGTCATACCATCAATAGACGTAACGGCACGAATTCCGATAGTGTAGTCATACGTACGGCCATCTCCCATTACTCCGACGCTGCGGAAACCAGGAAGAACGGTGAAATATTGCCAGATGTCACGGTCAAGACCGGCAGCCGCAATTTCTTCTCTTAGAATAAAGTCGCTGTCGCGGACGATTTCTAGTTTTTCTTCTGTTATTTCACCAATAACGCGAATTCCTAAACCAGGACCTGGGAAAGGTTGACGCCATACAAGGCTTTCAGGCATTCCTAATTGGATTCCTAATTCACGAACTTCGTCTTTAAATAATGTATTTAACGGTTCGATCAATTTGAATTGCATGTCAGCAGGAAGTCCACCGACATTGTGGTGTGATTTGATCATTTGAGCAGTATCTGTTCCACTTTCGATCACATCAGTGTAAAGCGTTCCTTGTGCTAAGAATTCAACACCTTGAAGCTTCGTTGCTTCATCATCAAAGAGATAGACAAATTCATTTCCAATAATCTTACGTTTTTGCTCTGGATCACTGACGCCCTTTAGTTTAGCCATAAAGCGTTCTTTCGCATCGACACGAATAATGTTCAAGCCAAATTTTCCAACTAAGCTTTCCATTACTTGTTCGCTTTCGCCTTTACGCAATAGACCATGGTCAACAAAGATACACGTCAATTGATCGCCGATAGCTTTTTGTAAAAGCACACCTACAACACTTGAGTCTACTCCGCCCGATAATCCAAGCAATACTTTTTTATCGCCGACTGTTTCACGGATTTTTGCTGTTTCTGATTCGATAAAATCAGCAATACTCCAGTTACCTTCACATCCACAGACATCGAAGGTGAAGTTTTTCAGCATTTCATTTCCATGTTCTGAATGACGTACTTCAGGGTGAAATTGAACAGCATGAAAATTCTTTTTCGGGTCATACATTGAAGCAATTGGACAATGTGGACTAGTTGCTGAAACAACAAAACCTGCTGGAACTTGAGTAACTAAATCTCCATGGCTCATCCAAACTGTTTCATTTTCAGCTAGTGAATTGAATAAAGGCGCTTTTTGATCATTGATCGCAATGCTAGCTTTACCATATTCCCTATTTTCACTGCCTTCGACTCTTCCGCCTAATGCAGTTGTCATTAGTTGCATTCCGTAACAAATCCCTAAAATAGGAATACCCATATTGAAGATCTCAGGATCGACAGAAAAAGAGCCTTCATCATAGACACTCATCGGACCACCAGAAAAGATGATTCCTTTAACATTCATTTCTTTTAATTCTTCAGCTGTTACTTTATGAGAAAGTAATTCAGAGTACACTCCGAATTCACGGATACGTCTTGTAATTAATTGGTTGTATTGACTTCCAAAATCTAGTACTACCATTTTTTCAACATTTGCTAAATCTGTAACCATAACCACGTAGTCCACCCCATATTATTATTTTGAATCTATTTTTTCATTTTACCGACTAATTGACTATTGGTCAACCATACAGTTGATGTATCCCTTTTCTACTCTAATATTTCTTTAATAAAAGCTGATCGATGTAATGATTCTCTGTCTTATGGATGATCAATTCCGCTCTATTTTTAGTAGGAGAAATATATTCTTTCAAATTTTTCAAATTCACATTTTCCCAAACACCGCGAGCCATTTCAAATGCAGCTTCTCGCTCGCCTTGTGCATAAGAATAATAATAATTTCCCGGTTTCTTAAACGCTGTTTCTAATAATAGGCCAAATCGTTCTAAATACCATTTTTCTATTAATTTTGCTTCAGCATCTACGAAAACAGAAAAATCAAAGAAATCACTGATATAGATTTGTTGATTTGCTGGAAGTTGCAACACATTTATACCTTCCACAATCAATATATCTGGTTGTTCTAACTTATATTCTTCACCTTCAATAATATCGTAATATTCATGAGAGTATACCGGTGAAACAACAGATGATTTCCCACTTTTAACATCACCTAAAAAAGAGATCAATCGATTCATATCATAACTCTCTGGGAATCCTTTGCGGTTCATGATCCCTTTTTTCAGCAATGTTTCATTAGGATACAAAAAACCGTCTGTCGTGATCATTTCAACCGATTTTTCTTTGTATACTCTTGAAAGCATGGTTTGCAATAACCGCGCAGTCGTGCTCTTTCCAACAGCCACACTTCCAGCAATGCCAATAATATAAGTTTTTGGAGTTGTTTCATTTTTTAAAAATTTATTTTTTTTAATTTGTAACTGCTCATAATTTTTTAAGTATACATCCAACACATGAACGATTGGTATGTAGATCTCTTCAACATCAGTAATAGAAATCTGGTCGTTTAACCCTTTTAACTCTTCTAATTCTTTTGAAGACAATGGAGCTATACTATCACTATTTAATTTCTTCCATTCTTCACGTTCAATGATATGAAATGTAGCAGAATCTTTCATATACTTATAAGACCTCCGAGTTCCTAGACTTCCGAACTATTGTACCAAATTTCCTTCTCTTTTTATAGTTTTTCTTATCCAGTTGTTAGAAAAACGCTTGTCTTAAAAGAAACTTAACTAGCCATATATCTTATCTATAGTGTAGTATATAATTTGGTACAGCATTATTTTTTTTAAAAGCGTCTATAAATGATCGATACGCTGGGGGAATTTCACAGTTTATTTTAGAAAAAATTCCTCATGCAGCTATTTTAGGATCATTCATTTGGGACGTTAAATACATCAGACATGAATTATATTATAATGTTATATGCTGCTCCATGGTTAGTCGAAAAAATCGCTCAGCTTTAACTTACAGCAATTTAAATCAAATACATTTACTACGGAATAAAGGAGTTACAACATGTTGAATATTACTCAACCTGCAACAGGGACTGCTAACGGAAAAATTATTTTAATGGGAGAACACTCTGTAGTTTATGGAGAACCTGCTATAGCTATTCCTTTTCCTGCAACACACACCCAAGTAACTATTACAGAAACTGAAGGTCCGGTCCAACTAGACTGTGTTTATTATCAAGGAAACTTATCTTCAGCACCCAAACATTTAAAAAATCTGATTGCCGTTGTAGAATCAACAATCAGTGAATTAAAGCAGGAACTAAAAGATTTCAAGCTGACCATAGAAAGTACGATTCCTGTTGAAAGGGGTATGGGTTCGAGTGCTGCCGTGGCTATTGCAATGGTTCGTGCATTGTTCTCTTACTTTTCAACCGAACTAACAGATGATAGGCTCCTGTCGTTGGCAAACATATCTGAAACGATCGCTCATGGAAACCCAAGCGGCTTAGATGCGGCCATGACAAGTGGCAGACACCCTCTTTACTATATAAAGGGTGAACCTTTTGCTCCCTTTCGTTTGTCAGTTTCAGCTTATTTGATTGTGGCGGATACTGGTCTAAAAGGCCAAACTAGAGATGTTGTTGCTAGTATTGCTCGATTAAAGCAAGAAAATAAAAAACTAACGATGGACGCTATTCAACAACTAGGTGATTTGGCCAAACAAGCGAAACTTGCAATTGAAGCTAATATTCCTGTAAAATTAGGACTGGCTATGGATACGGCACATGAAACGCTTGACTTTTTAGGTGTAAGCAATGACACGTTGAATCGTTTAGTGAGCACAGCACGCACTAATGGAGCTCTAGGAGCAAAGTTAACTGGCGGTGGACGCGGAGGCTGTATGATTGCTTTAGCCAGTGACAAAGATACAGCTGCACGTATTTCAGCTGCTTTATTGGATGCTGGTGCTGTAAATACATGGACACACCCATTAGGAGATGACTAAGTTGAGCAATGCAAGAAAAGTACGTGCCTATACAAATATAGCTTTGATTAAATATTGGGGAAAGCGAGATGACGCTCTTATCTTACCCACGAGCAGTAGTCTATCGCTCACTTTAGATGCTTTTTATACAGAAACTGTCGTATCTTTTGATGCATCTTGTGAAAAAGATACCTTTTACTTAAACGATAAAATTCAAGATGAAGCTGCTACATTAAAAGTTAGCCGCTTCTTAAATTTGTTTAGAGAAACAGCGGGTTTAAAAACACCCGCGATCATCAGAAGTACCAATTATGTGCCTACCGCTGCTGGTCTAGCTTCTTCTGCTTCTGGGATGGCTGCTTTAGCTGGAGCCGCTAATTTAGCGACTGGGTTAAACCTTTCTCCTCAAGAACTTTCTATCTTTGCAAGACAAGGTTCTGGGTCAGCTACCCGCAGTGTTTATGGCGGCTTTGTAGAATGGCAAAAAGGAACTTCATCAGCAGATTCTTATGCTGTAAAAGTAGACGATGCCGATTGGGATATCGGTATGGTCGTAGTCGTGGTAAACAAAAAACAAAAAGAACTTTCTAGTCGCGAAGGAATGAAACGAACTGTCGCAACATCCCCTTTCTATTCAGGATGGGTCGAAAGTACCGCAGTTGACCTTGTGAATATCAAAAAAGCTATCCGTGATCAAGACTTTGAACAAGTTGGCGCGATCACAGAAAGCAATGGCATGAAAATGCATGGAACTATGTTAGGAGCTAACCCACCGATTTCTTATTGGGAACCGGATAGTGTTGTAGCTATGCAACTCGTAAGACAATTACGTAAGCAAGGGATTCCTTGTTACTTCACAATGGATGCTGGTCCAAATGTTAAAGTTCTTTGTCGTTTATCTGATAGCCAAAAAATAAAAACAGCTTTTCTAAATTATTTTAATGAAGAACAACTGATTATCTCTGGTCCTGGAAGTGACTTAAAAGAAGTTTCACTCTAACAGATTGAAAAAAAACAGTGTTCATTACTTAGGAGGAATTACAGTATGATTGAAGCTTCTGCACCGGGCAAATTATACATTGCGGGCGAATATGCCGTTGTTGAACCAGGTTACCCAGCTATCTTGGTAGCCGTTGATCAATTTATTACCGTATCACTTGAAATATCTGAGCATGTTGGCAGTATTACCTCTTTTCAGTATGGGAACCTTCCCATTTTATGGCAACGTGAAAATGATCGTTTAGTACTTGATAAACGAGAAAATCCTTTTCACTATATCCTAGCTGCTATTCGTTTAACCGAAGAATACGCAAAAGAACAAGGAAAAGAACTATCTTTCTATCATTTAACAGTTGACAGTGAATTGGACAGCTCACAAGGAAAAAAATATGGCTTAGGTTCAAGTGCAGCCGTCACAGTAGCTACTGTAACAGCTTTGTGTCGCTTCTATGACATCACTGTTAGTAAAAATGTTATTTTTAAGTTAGCTGCTTTGGCTCATTTATCTGTTAAAAGCAATGGATCTTGTGGCGATGTAGCAGCTAGTGTTTATGGTGGTTGGTTGGCCTTTACGACGTTCGACCCTGAATGGGTATTGGAACAAAAAGAACACAACACTGTAAAAGAATTACTCGAATTAGAGTGGCCTCATTTATCTTTTACGCCATTAACGCCACCAAAAGATTTACGTCTGGTTATCGGATGGACAGGTTCTCCTGCATCTACTTCACATTTAGTGGATGAAGTTACCAATAAACGTAGCCAAGATACTATGGCCTATGAAACCTTTTTGGAACAAAGCAAACAATGCGTTAATGCTCTGATCCATGCTTTTCAAGAGGAAAATGTAGCCGAGATCCAACGTCAGATCCGAAAAAATCGTCAGCTTTTACTCCAGATGAGTCAAGATACATCTGTTACGATCGAGACTCCTGCTTTGACAAAGCTATGCGAAATGGCCGAAGCTTTCAATGGAGCTGCTAAATCCTCTGGTGCTGGCGGAGGCGATTGCGGAATTGTCATTTTCAATCGAAAAGAAGGTTTATTATCGCTTATTACAGATTGGGAAAAAGAAGGCATCATTAATCTTCCATTACATGTATATAAAAAAACAGATTTTTAATAATTCTTTTTTAAGGATCTGATTTGTCAAATTAAGCTAGACAGAACATCTTCATTCATGTAACTCAAAAATACTTCCAATGGTGTTTGATAGTTCAATGACTTTCTTGGAATAGTATTTCTCTTATCTGCAACTGATGAAACAAATGATTGGTCGACTTGATTAAAATCCATTTCTTTT
>NZ_JAGGRF010000034.1:0-2852 GCF_018612935.1 Carnobacterium sp. ISL-102
AAAAGACATCATCTTCGGATGGTGTCTTTTTTTTGTTTTGACTTGCGTATTAAAAAATCAGAAATCTTTGTCAAATAGTATGTATGAGTTGAGTTAGATCTAAATAAGAACGTTCAACAAATAGTGCTAGTGCTCTAAAAGGGATTTCTTCTGGAATGAATGGGTTTGCTTGTGTAGAGTCATGGTGCCGTCTTGAAACCTTTACATGGCTACAAGTAACCCCTATTCCTTCAGAAATTCCAAGTAGGTAATTCAGCTAATCTATCAACACCCGAAATGGTAGAGCTTGGATGGGTTCTATTAAGGAATTGTGTCACGTGAAACAATTTTAAAGTGTGAAATAAATAAAAGGGTACTTTAAGAGAATTCTTAATGCAAATAAGAACTATTGAGATATTGGACAAGTTTCGATTATGATAGATGTAGGTGGATTTGGAACACTGCGAAATTCCCGTGAAAGGGGATATTACTAAAGCAAGACATCTTGTTATAAGTAACGCTACAAAGTTAACCAATGCAAGATCAGAACAACATAAGATGAGAACTGCAAATTATGGATGATATTGTGATTGGGACGGAGGTGCTTTATGCCAACAAAACCTAAAATAAAAATTGTAGATAACAATCAATTGAGAGCAGAAATAGATGAATTATATGAAAAAACGAGCCAAATAGATTTGGCCAAATGGTCGTTATCGATTGCTAAACACATATTGGATATTGTCGGCATCGATTATAATTTAATTGCTGATATCGCTGATGGATTTCAGATAAATGAATTATGGCAATTGGACAAAGCAGGAATGCACGATGTTAGACAGGCAGGATTTGAATCCACAAACTTGCACGAGAATGTGATGATGAAATTCGAAAAACAGCATTAAGAGTTGCGGGACAGGCAGTAGGAAGTGGACATATGAGAGAACACGCAATGGTAGCATCAGACTACGCGGTCAAAACAATAGGATTGCTTAACTCAAATAATATTAACGCTGTAACTCATGAGCGAGAATTTCAACTCAATGAATTAAAAAGAATATCTCAACACAGGTATTAAACTATTTCTAGACTAAACCCAAATAACATTATTAGTTAACGAAACTACCATATTAAGAGAAAAATGACCGCTTCTGCTTCTGCTTCTAAAATAAACCGATTTGACAATGAAAAAGGAAAAGGAAGTTTCTATTCAAAGTAGACTTTTATTTGAGTAAGTGAAACGAGCGTTAGTTCGAGTGACTAAGAGTCACTTATCATTTGAGTATCCACATTATTTGTCATATAACCAAAATTAAAAATACACCCTTAAAGTTATAAAAAGCTAACTTTTAGGATGTATTTTTCTACTTATTTACCATAGTTGATTATGGTTGAATCAATTGATCACTTCTTGAGTATCAATATCAAAGAAATGAGCTTTGTTTAACTCAAAGGATAAATCAATGAATTCTCCAGGGCTATGGAAATCCCTTGCATCAACTTTTGAAATGAATTCCGTGTCATCGACCTTTGTATACAACATCGTCTCAGCTCCAAGTAATTCTGATACAACTACTTCAGCATGGACAATGCTATTTGGGTTAGCATCTAAAACGATTTGCTCACTATGGATATCTTCAGGACGCATACCAAAGATAAGTTTCTTTCCATCATATCCTTTAGCAGCAAGTCTTTTAGCATTTCTTTCATCAAGTGTAATCGATAATCCTTTACCATTTGATATAATGTTGTTATTTAAAGTTATATCGAAGAAATTCATTGCTGGAGATCCGATAAAGCCTGCAACAAAAACATTAACCGGCGTATTGTAAACATCTTTAGGAGTACCGATTTGTTGAACAAATCCATCTTTCATAATAACGATACGATCTGCCATCGTCATTGCTTCTGTTTGGTCATGGGTTACATAAATTGTCGTTGTCTTCAAACGACGGTGTAATTTAGCAATCTCAGCACGCATAGCAACACGTAATTTAGCATCTAAGTTTGATAAGGGCTCATCCATTAAGAAAACTTTAGCATCACGGACAATAGCGCGGCCTAATGCAACACGTTGACGTTGTCCACCGGATAATGCAGCTGGTTTACGTTGTAAAAACTCAGTTAAACCTAAAATTTCAGCCGCTTCTTCAACACGTTTTTTAATTTCGTCTTTTTTATATTTTCGTAATTTTAAACCAAAGGCCATATTATCGTATACAGTCATATGAGGGTACAAAGCATAGTTTTGGAAAACCATCGCAATGTCGCGATCCTTAGGAGCAACATCATTAACTAATTTATCTCCAATGTATAATTCGCCTTCTGTAATATCTTCAAGTCCAGCAACCATACGTAATGTAGTTGATTTTCCACAACCAGAAGGACCAACGAATACTATGAACTCTCGATCTTTTATGTTTAAATCAAAATTTGTTACAGAATACTCTTCATTATTTTCATATTTTTTTTGGATGTTTTTTAAAGCGATCTCTACCATTCTCTTCACTATTCCTTTCTTCTATCAACACTATTTCTTATAACCTAATCATAATGTAAACGCTATTTCAATAAAAGGGGAATCTGCACAAAACAATCAGCGGATAGTTGTGCAAGTTGCACATCAAAGGAATAGTAGAAAAGAATAGGAATTTTTAGTATGTGTAAAATAGTTCTCGAGATGATTTTATTTTTTACTAGCAAAAAGAAAGAAGGCGTTCTATCATAAATGTATGCTGAGCGGCAAATACATAGATGAAAGAGGCCTTCTTATGGATAGAATTATAACAAAATTATATGAAATAATAAAGGAATCGAGCGATTTAATCGCTACAGAGGAGTCTATACAACTTTATATGTATGAAGTATTCACT
>NZ_JAGGRF010000035.1:0-34108 GCF_018612935.1 Carnobacterium sp. ISL-102
TCCTTTATTATTTCATATAATTTTGTTATAATTCTATCCATAAGAAGGCCTCTTTCATCTATGTATTTGCCGCTCAGCATACATTTATGATAGAACGCCTTCTTTCTTTTTGCTAGTAAAAAATAAAATCATCTCGAGAACTATTTTACACATACGATTTGTTTTCGTGTTGGAACAAGTTTGTGATTTTCAGTACTAACAAATCACTTATAACATCTAAATAATTTTTTGCGGTATCAATAAGATTTGCCTGACTATACCAACCTATTTCATTGCTTTTATACCAGATTCGTCTTCTCATTTTATTTTCTCTCTTATAGCTAAAGATTCTTTTCTTGGCCATTTTAGCCCTCCAATAAATGTTGAACTTAAAATCAATAAACCGCCAAACATTTGCATGCTGCTCATTCCTTCTCCTAAGAAAAGGGCAGACATTACTACTGCAGCAACTGGATCAATGTAACTCAAGAGGGCGACTGTTTGACTTTTTAATTTTTGCATTGCTGAGAAATACAATACATAAGCTAAGCCGGTATGAATGATTCCTAAAATGATCAGATAAGGAATCGACGTAACAGCGATCGCCACTAAATCGAATCCTTGAGTAAAGAAGACATAAGGAGCCAACGTTACAGAGGCTACCATCAGCTGGATCATCGTACTCTCTAGACTGGTTAAATTTTTTACAAATTTATTTAACATCATCACACTTGCATACAAGACAGCTGCGCCTAAGCCATATAAGATCCCTACCAAATGGGTATAATTTCCGCTTATTTGTGTTCCTGTGCCAACAATCAAAAACATCCCCAGCATAGCAACTAGGATACTGATCGCTTTATTTGGCATCAGCTTTTCATTTAATAAAAAAGGTGAAACAATCATGACGATTACGGGAGCAAAATAATAGCTTAATGTAGCATTTGCAATGGTTGTATAATGATAAGCCTCAAACAATAAAATCCAATTCAAGCCGATTGCTGCTCCAGAAAATAGCAGCACTCCTGCATTACTTTTTAAGGCTGTACGTGAGATCTTTTTTTTCTTTAGCAGTAAAAAAAGCAATAGAAATAAACTCCCTAACACGCCACGATAAAGTGCAATTTCACTTGAAGTCAACGCAATATTTTTTACCATCAGGCCAATTGACCCAAACAGCAGCATAGCTATTACAACTTTCATCTTTTCTATTCCCATCTTTTCCCTCCTGATCTTCTTATGTATAGTGTGACAAATTTAAAATTTTCCAGTTACTAGAATCAGAAAAAAGGTACCGGTTCTTTTTACCGCTGCTTGCCCAAAAAATTGTGTTGAAAAAAGCATAAGAAAATAAAGATTCTTATGCTTTTGCTACTATTCTTACTTAATCGGCTATTTGAAATTAGCAGTATGTTAATTTTGGTGCGAAGCATTAGTCCCCTAAACCAACTCTTTGAAAAATTTCGTCTACGTTTCTCAAGTGGTAGTGATAATCAAATGCATCGTCTAAATCTTTTGATGTCAAAATAGACATGACCTCTTCGTCTTTTTCCAACAACGGACGGAATAATACTTGTTCATCCCAGGCAACCGCTGTTTTTGGTTGAATCAGATCATAAGCAGCTTCACGGCTCATTCCTTTATCGATGAGTTTAAGCAACACACGTTGGCTATAAATCAGTCCAAATGTTGCATCCATATTGCGTTTCATATTTTCAGGGAAAACTGTCAGATTTTTAACGATCGTTCCAAAACGATTTAGCATATAATCCAATAAAATAGTTGAATCGGGTAAAATGATCCGTTCTGCGGATGAATGCGAAATATCTCGTTCATGCCATAATCCAACGTTCTCGTAAGCCGTCACCATGTGGCCTCTGATAACACGAGCTAAGCCTGTTACGTTTTCAGAACCAATGGGATTGCGTTTATGCGGCATAGCTGATGATCCTTTTTGCCCTTTTGCAAAAAACTCTTCAACTTCACGTGTCTCAGATTTTTGCAACCCGCGGATCTCTGTAGCGAATTTTTCGATACTCGTTGCGATCAATGACATTGTGGCAACATATTCAGCGTGTAGATCACGAGGAAGGACTTGTGTTGAAATTTCTTGCGCTCTTGTTCCTAAATGTTCACAAACATATTTTTCAACAAAAGTTGGTACATTCGCAAATGTTCCGACTGCTCCACTGATTTTCCCAGCTTCGACGCCTTTTGCTGCATGTTCAAAACGTTCGATGTTGCGTTTCATTTCGGAGTACCAAAGAGCTAATTTCAACCCAAAAGTTGTCGGTTCAGCATGTACTCCATGAGTCCGACCCATCATTACAGTGTACTTATGTTCTTTAGCTTTTTCACCAATGATCGCTAAAAATGTTTGTAGATCTTGTCGCAACACATCATTCACTTGTTTTAATTGGTAGCCATAAGCTGTATCCACAACGTCTGTACTTGTTAATCCATAATGGACCCACTTGCGTTCTTCCCCTAATGATTCAGAAACTGCACGAGTGAACGCTACGACATCGTGTCTTGTCTCTTTTTCTATTTCTAAAATACGTTCGACTTCAAATGACGCATTTGCACGGATTTTTTCCACATCTTCTTTAGGTATTTCACCTAATTCAACCCAAGCTTCGACAGCCAATATTTCAACTTCTAACCAAGTATTGTAACGATTTTTATCAGACCAAATGGCCGCCATTTCAGGTCTTGTGTAACGTTCTATCATAGCTGTATAAACCCCTTATTTCCAAATTCCTGTATCTGCGATTGTAGCTAGTGTTTTTTCAATATCTTTAGTTAATACTGTAATATGACCAATCTTCTGGCCTTTTGTTGCCTTCTCTTTGCCATAGTAATGAAAGTTCCAATTTGGCTTTAACTGAATTTGAACTTTTATTGCTTCATCCTGCTCAGCCAACATTGTTGCCATGACTACTGGAGAAAGCAATTCGATTTCAGGCAAAGGCCAGCCACAGATTGCACGAATATGAGCATCATATTGTGACAAAGAACAGGCTTCAATACTATAATTCCCTGTATGATGAGGTCTTGGAATAATTTCATTCACATAAAGTGTCCCACTAGAAGTAATGAACATTTCAATTCCTAAGATACCTATCACTTCAAGATTCTCAGCCAAAGTCCGGGCAATCCGTTCAATTTCTTCTTCTACATAATGGTCAATACGTGCAGGAACAATGCTTTCAAGTGAGATCGCATTGCGATGAATATTTTCTGCAACTGGAAAAACAACTATTTGATTTGCTTGATTTCGTGCAACCGTTACAGACAGTTCGCGTTCAAATGGGATCCAAGCTTCCAATACACACGTTCCTCTTTTTAATAAAAAAGCCGCTTTTGGAATATCTTCTTCGCTTTGAAGGACACATCGATCTTTTCCATTGTGCCGTTCACTGATTGTTTTCAGAACACAAGGAAATCCAATTTCGTCGATTGCCCATTTTATATCTTCAACGGTAACAATAGTGACATAAGGAGCTAAATTGATGTTACTAGCTTCTAAATACGCTTTTTCTAATAATCGATCTTGGATAATAGAAAGCAAATCAGCCCCTTGTGGAACAGGAACCGTTTTTTTCATTTTTATGATTGCATCTGCATCAATGTTGTCGTATTCGTACGTTACCACATCACATTTCATAGCAAAATCCATCAATGCTTCTTGATCGTCATATTGAGCAATTATTTGCCAATCTGCAATTTGAGCTGCTGGACAGTCTTTTTCAGGATCCATTACACCTATATGATAGCCCATCTTTTTAGCAGATAAAGCCATCATTCGTGCTATTTCCCCGCCGCCAATGATTCCGATCATTTTTCCTGGACTAATTAGATCAGACAAACTTATCACTACCTTCTAAAACGATTTGTATTATTGCTTATCTGCTCATTCTAATTTTAGCAGTTATCTTGTCATCTGTCATTGACAAGATTCAAATTTTAGTTCTAAACTGATTATAAAAAAACAATAGTCGTTATCTTTGTTATTCTGCTTCCATTTCTTTACGGCGTTTTTTTAATTTTCTTGTCCAAAAACCACCATTGATGTATTTAGGTTCATAAGAGATAATAAAACTTTTTGGTTCAATTTGGCTAATTTGTTTGTACAGTTTGCGTTCTGTTTTTCTAGGTGTCAAGATTTCTAAGACCATTCGATCTCCCTCTCGACCGAATGCCAAACTCGTTGTCACTCCATATCCTAAATCACGCAAATCTTCGGGCATTTTAGTTTCTATATCTGGAACAATGGCTGTGACCATGATGTATCCAAGTGCCAAAAATTCTTCTATTTTTATCCCCAGAGCGATTCCAAATCCATATCCTAAAGCATAAACAGCAAGATTGATGTAATTATCTAAACTATCTAGTACCAATCCTAAACCAACAACATAGATCGTTACCTCAACCATCGAAACGAGCGACGCAGCTAAGCGATAACTCTTCATGGTCAACATAAAACGGATCGTATTCAAAGAAATATAAGCGACATTGATGACGAAAATTAATAGTAAAAAAGGTAAATCGACTTCCACTTTTCTCTCCCCTAACTGATAAGTAAATTTTTATACTCAGTTTAACATTATCAAAATTTATTTAAATAGCAAGTAAAATAGCTAATAGATTTGTCACTCTAACAAATAAGCGGCTCAAAAAGTAATCGTTCTACTTTTAGATCCGCTTAGCATGAGTCGTTTATTCCATTTCTTTTTCTACAAATTTTACTTGTCCTTCTTCAAATGCTCGAATACGTGCTAAAGAATAAACATCATGGTTTTCTTCTTCAAGCAATTGACGACCAATTTGAAAAGATTTTTCAATAACGATCCCAACACCTATTACTTGAGCATTCGCTGCTTTGCATAATCTTATCAAGCCTTTTGCAGCTTGACCGTTAGCCAGAAAATCATCGATCAGTAATATACGATCTGTTTTGTCTAGAAATTTTTTGGAAATCACAATCGTACTCGTCGCATTTTTAGTAAAGGAATACACCTCTGTAGAATAAAGTTCATCCGTCAAGGTCAAACTTTTTTGCTTGCGCGCGAATACTACTGGAACACCTAAAGCCAATCCTGCGAAAACTGCTGGTGCTATGCCGGA
Organism: Carnobacterium sp. ISL-102; assembly: GCF_018612935.1. Taxonomy (NCBI): domain Bacteria; kingdom Bacillati; phylum Bacillota; class Bacilli; order Lactobacillales; family Carnobacteriaceae; genus Carnobacterium; species Carnobacterium sp. ISL-102. The sequence continues at coordinate 5,107 of NZ_JAGGRF010000035.1, forward strand.
TGATTCGATCGTCACGATTCTCGTAATGCCCTTATCGGAAAAATAATCAGCAAATTCATTTCCGATAGACTGCATGAGTTTAGGATCTATTTGATGATTCAAAAAGTTATCTACTTTTAAAACCTCTCCTCCTAAAACAACGCCGTCCTTTAAAATTCGATCTTCTAATTCTTTCATGAAGTCCAACCTTTCTTTCTATAACTCATTTAAGTACCGGATAAATAACTTTTTCATTCCTTATTGGTTTATAAGCAGCAAAAAAAACTTGGAAATGGTTATCCAACCACATCAATATACGTTTTTTCACTTAAAAAGTCAATATTTTTAACATACTTGCCGGTATCACACTGATAAACACTATAAAACACGAATCATACTACTAAAAAGTAATATATAAGTCGCTTTTTTAACCTTATTTTAAAAAATAGGGTCCAGAAATTTTAGTTAATTGTATTGATCCTATTTATTAAACCATTAAAAATCATCTTCTAAAATAAACTAGAAATTATATAAAGATTGTTATATTATTAAGCTAAAGTCGTTACAGAGAGGAGTTTAGCATGCGCAACAAAAGTTTATTAGGACTCATTAAACACTATTGGTATCTAGGTATTTTATTTGTCATTCTTATTGTGGTGCTTGTTATTGGTACACAACAAGAAAAACCATGGTCAACTGATCTTGATGCAACTGAAACAAAATCATCTGTTATAAAAGATAAGTCTGCCAGCGTTGAATCAGAGGCTATTTCTGCTAAATCGGAAGATAGCGATAATGCTTCTCGAATAGATTCAGAATTATTTTTCTTAAGCGATGACCAAAAAGAAAGTGAAGAATCAGAGCTTGAAGAACCCGAAAATGAGGAAACGGAAGATTTAGCTGAGATCAAGTCCGAAGAAATAGACAAGGATGACAATCCTATCAATGATTATGATAGTAATCAAACGGACAGAACCAGCAGCTACACGCCTATCTATTCTAATGATAACTATAGCCAACCTAAAAGTTCAACTTCATCCACAGAAAAAAATCCGACTACATCAACGCCTTCTAAGCAACCTGCTAAAACACCAGCAGCTGAGCCAGAAGAACTAAAAGAATCGATATCGGTTGTGGAATCGAAACCAATCGAGATACCAACAGTTGAAGTCGAAGTTGAGGAATCAGCCAAGCCAGAAAAACCTGAGGAATCTGCTGCTCCAGAAGTCATCGAGTCAGAAAAACCCATAGAGGAAGATTCTTCAATTGATCCTCCCCCTATTGAAGAATAGAAACTAGTCGATTATTTAAATATTAGTGTCAATACAAAAAAAGTGCATTGTCATTGGACAGTGCACTTTTTTTGGGTTACTGTTTAATTTTTTATTGGTTCAGTATCTTCTTAGTTTTCCTCCGTATTTAAACGTTCGACATAGAGACTGACTAGACGCGAACCTTCTACTTTGTTGGACTTAAGTAAGTAGTTTTCATACTCTATACTAACATTCTCATCTGGTCGAGGTATATTTCCATGTTGTGTAATGAAATAACCGGCGATTGAATCTACATCACTGGACTCAATGTTAGTTCCAAAAAATTCATTGAATTTTGATAATTGAGTTGAACCATCTACTAAATAAATACTTTCAGATACTTTTTCAATCATGTTAGATGTTTCATCATATTCATCATCAATATCCCCTACTATTTCTTCAAGCAGATCTTCTAATGTTACAATTCCGACTACTCCACCATATTCGTCATTTAATACGGCTAATTGATTGCGCGTGCGTCTTAACTCAAAAAGCAAGTCATCCACATGGATCGTTTCAGGAACAAACAATGGTTGATTTAAGATATCTTTTAGATCGATATCATCCAGTTTTGTTGTACGAGAAGCTTTCAACAAATTTTTAACATGGATGATCCCAATAATACTATCTTTATCCTCAATATAAACTGGCACACGAGAATAGGGAATATCTAATAATTGAGGAATATTCACTTCACTTCCATCTTTATAATCAATCATGAAGGTATCGGTACGCGGAACCATAATTTCTCTAGCCATTTTAGTATCCATTGATAAGATACCTTTTAACATAGTAAACTCATCTGGATCGATTGCTCCAGCTAATTGACTATTTTCTAGATAAACACGAAATTCATCACGTGTCATTTTTTCTTTTTCTTCTGTAAAATCTATTGGCGTCATTCTCTTTAAAATATCGGTCGAAAATGAAAGTAATTTTACAAATGGCTTAGCAACTTTTTGTACAATAAGAATGACACCAGAAGTAGCTCGAGCAACTTCCTCAGCTTTTTGTAAAGCGACTTGTTTTGGATATAATTCCCCAAACACAAGGGTTATATAAGATAGTATGATCGTCACAACGAATGTTGCTATTTGTGTCCCCCCAGGAATATTTGATAAATACGGTTCTAGGCGGGTTGCAAAACTGGTTGCTGCGGATGCACTTGCAAAGAAACCTGCCAAAGTGATGGCTACTTGAATGGTAGCTAAGAAGTTATCTGAATGGCTCAGCAGCTTCAAGATATTTAACGACTTCTTATCTCCTTTGGCTGCTCTTTCTCTTATTTTTCCTTGATTTAGTGATACAAATGCCATTTCTGCTGATGCGAAAAACGCATTAACAGCTGTCAATATAACGATAATTAATATCTGTCCTATCATCGACTGACTATCGGGGTCTGAATTCATTGATCATTGTCTCCTTTAAATTTTTCTGATTTTTTACAAAGTAACATTACTATATCACTTTTTAAACTTACTTTCAACTACACCATTTTCACACTATGTTCTCCTATTATTGAAAAGTTTCCATTTTTTCAAGCATTGGCAGCATCGTATCGATTACTGAACCACTTGATTTTCCTTCGATCATAGCCAACATCAAGTATTCGCTGTTTTCAGCATCAAAGGCTAACAAGAAACCGTTTGTTTCAGCATCTTCGCCTTCTGTTTCAGCTTCTGTTGTTTCAGCTGTACCTGTTTTAGCTGCGATTTTTTGGTCAATAACCGCCAATTTATGAGAAGAACCGTATTCTTTTTCGACTGCCTGAACTAAGTCTTCTTTGATTATTGCTGCTGATTCAGGTGTGACGGTTTGTTTGGAACCTGCTGTTTCTTGATCTGCTGTTAATTTAGGATAAACAAGCTCTCCTCCATTTGCAAATGGTGTATAGGATACCGCTTGTTGAATGGGATTAAGCAACAATTCACCTTGCCCAAATGCGGTATCTGCCAAGTGCCCTTCTGAATCTAATGTGCCGCTGTTTGATATTTGAGCTGGGTTCATCGCAATTGGTAATTTCAGGTCCTCTCCAAATATATATTTGCTTAACCCTGTTTTATAAACTTCTTGACCCATTTCTAATGCTTCTCGTGCAAAATAAATATTATCTGAATACGCAAATGCATCTGCTAGATTCACACTAGGAACATCTTTCACCCGGGTAACTTTATAATCTCCCCAAGAAGCATCTTTTTGCCAAGATAACCCATCAATTTCCTGCGTTTCTGCTGGAATGATCGTTCCCGCATCTAGACCTATGCCCGCTGTAATAACTTTAAACGTTGATCCTGGTGCATATCCAGAAGCATATCGCGCTAAAAATGGGCTCATAGGATCGTCAACGTATGCTTGGTAATCTTCAGAACTGATGCCGCTTGATATTAAGTTTGCATCATAAGAAGGCGTACTGACTAATGCTAATATGCTTCCATCCATTGGATCCATGAAAACGGCTGAACCACTTTCTCCCGTTAATTGATCGTAAGCAGCTTGCTGTATCTCAGCATCAATGGTCAAGGTAATATCTTCACCATTCTCAACTTCAGATTCTTGTAATACCATTTTTAGTTCGCTGTCACTTGTTTGGATCTCAATGCGACCGCCTTTTTGACCCCTTAACCTTTCGTCATAAGTTGCTTCCAAACCAGACTTGCCAATAAGGTCTCCGGCACTCAATGTTGGATTTTTTTCAATATCTTCTGCTGAAGCATCTCCAACGTATCCAATCAAATGGGCAGCTGCTTCATTTAAAGGATATGTACGAGCCGTTGTTTCTTGATAAAGCACTCCTGTAGCTTGTGGCAATTCTGCATCTTGAGCTAATAGTTTAAACGGTACAAAGCTTTCTGGCGTTACCCAGCCTTGCTCTAACAAGTTTTCTAGTTCTTCTACTGCAACGTCATACGTCTCAGCAATTTTTTCTAAATTGGTTGTCTTTTGATCCCCTTCACCTAATGCAGAAGGTTGAAGACCTGCTTGCATAGAGGTCCCAATAGTTGCTAATGGCGAACCGTCTTTATCTAAGATTTCACCTCGTTCACCTGCCGTTTTTATGATCGAGATTTTATCCGTTGGCTCCATATCTGGAAAAATAAGTTCTGTATCCCAATCGACTTGATACTCGCTATCTACCTTAGACAATATTGTTTCGTATGACTTTTTATCTAATTCACCTAATGCTGTTTCCATGTTTAACGAATAGGAGATCCTGTACTCATCCGTTTCCTCATTTTGTGTAAGCGAAAAATCAGATACTTTCAACTCCGCAGCTCCTATGCCGCCATATACTGTTACATAGCGCTCGGCCATCGATTCTCTTGTGTAATCGATAGCAGCCAGTGATTCTTCAGAAACAATTTGGCTCATAGCAGTATAATCTTGTTTTTCTACTGCTGCGATAAACGTATCTGCCGTTTTTTGAGCAGCTTTTTCATCTCTGGCTGCCGACCAAGCAGTATATCCGATAACTCCTCCAACAATCAATGCAATCACCGCTACAATGCTACTGATTATTGCCCATAAGGGGAACTTTTTTCCTTTTTTGTTGCTGTTTCGCATTTTTCCACACCTGCTTTTAGTTTTTATTTTCTTCTTCTTTTAACGCCTTTTGTTCATCATAAAAATCTTCTTCTTCTTGACGGTATCTTTTCATTAGATCACTAAATAATTTCCCATTACTAGGTGGTGTGTACGTAATGGCATTCGCACCGGCAGCGATGGTTGCTTTAATGCTCTCTTCTGTTGGACCGCCTGTTGCAATAATCGGTACTTTTGGAAATTTCTTTCGTATTTCACGCACAATATGAGCCGTTTTAGCTGCTCCGCTGACATTCAATATGTCAACACCAGCATCTAATTTTTCTTGGATATCCGTAAATTCTGATACCACCGTTGATATGATAGGAATATCAATTAGTTTATCTATTGCACGATAAGTCTCTTTTGGTGTAGGTGCGTTTAATACGACACCCATACAACCGTGTGCTTCGGCAAATAAAGCAATATTAGCCGAACGGTGTCCATTTGTAATACCTCCGCCTACTCCAGCTAGGACAGGCATATTTGCTACATTTGTGATCCCTTGGATGATAGCTGGATGAGGTGAGAAAGGATAAACAGCAATGACTGCATCTGCATCATTGTTCATAATAATGGCGATATCCGTTGTGAAAATAAGCGAACGAAATCGCTTGCCATTTATAATAATGCCGCTTGCTGTATCAATTATTTCTGGAACTGCTACATAATGCTTTCTCAAATCAGTCGTTATACTTGGAGAATCTTTTTTAGCTACCATTTCCCCACTCCCTTTTAGTTGTCTTTATACCGTTTATTTTAACGAATATCTGATCTAATTGCTATCATTCTGCAATAAATAAAGCGATTACTTGCTGCCACTAAGAAGAAGTTGAAATATACATTCCAACTTCTTCCTGTATACCGACCTGACACACTTAGTCCTATTAGTTTTGATCATACTGATTTAAGTCATACTGTTCGATCAAGCGAATCAGTTTATTAGGATAATCGGGATCGGTAGCATAGCCGCTTTTTTGTAATGCATAAGCCGCTTCTTTGTAGTCCTTTGATGCTAAAACTTTAGCATATTGATCTGTATTCCAGGTCGTTCCTTTAGTGAATAATTTTGAATGATCTTCCATTGATTCTTGCCAAGTAGTGTATTTTCTGAATTCTGCATTAACTTCGATCCATTCTCCATCAACAAATTCTCTAGTAGTCATTGTAACAGTCGGTTCAGCACTATCCCCTTTGATTCCATAAAAATTATTATTTTTTACAGAGAGTTCACTAGTGCCCCAATCTGATTCAAGTATGGCTTGAGCGATACTGATACTCGGTAAAACACCGTATTCTTCTTGTAGCACTTTGGCGTAATCAACAATTTGGACGATAAAATGATGCTGTTCTTCTTTTTCTTCTTGCTTGTCTTGATATACTTTTATTTCAGGTGTCTCTTGTGCTAAAAAATAAAGGGTCCCAAGAAAAATGAATACAAAAATAAAAAGTGTTACCAAGAAATGGCTAGGTTTTATTTGTTCATTTCCCTTACGTTTCAAAGTTTTATAGGTATTTTTTTTTTGCTTTTTAAGTGGCATAACTTTCTTCCTTTCAATAAAAAAACAAATTACCTTAAACGAGTTTACTTACCAGCTTCTTCTAATAAAGCAACGTACTCTTCTAAAGCTAACTCATGCTTCTTCATATAGGCTGCATTTTCTTTTCCAACATAACGAAAATGCCATGATTCATATTCGATGCCAGTTTCATCTTTTTTACCTTCAGGGAACCGCAAGACAAATCCGTACTCAGCTGCATGCTCAACTAACCATTGTTGTGATGCTTGAGTATCAAATTCAGCAACAAGCCCTTTGCCTGTATTCAACCATTCTGTATCCATCACATCAATGGCAAGTCCGGTATGGTGTTCACTTCCTCCAGGAATAGCAATATAATCTTCCGTTAATTTAACGGCTTCTTCTTGAGAAAGGCCTTCATCTAAATATTGTTGGATCCTATTGTTGTAATTTGTGGTTTGCAACTCAACTGAGCGATAAGTTGAAACGGCTAGTATCTCATGACCCGCTTCCTTTCCAGCATCGTCCATAGCGACATAATCTTCAATGATCCGTTCATCAACCAAATAACCATTAGGCAATTCACTTAAGGGTATTTCTAACGATTCATCTATTTTTGTCCAATTATTAACGAGTATTAAATTCCAATCATCTGACGAAACAGCTGGTAAAGTATCCAGCATTGCTTGATGTTCAGCTTCTTTTACTCGTTTTTGTTCTTCTTCTAGTGTTAATTTTTCAATAGAAGAACTGGTTTCAGAAGCTTGATTAGATTCAGAACCGGATTCTTGATTGAATTGTTCGCACCCTCCTAAGATACCAGTTGTTATCAGTAGCAAGGCTAATTTTTTTTTCATTATTTTAAAGACTCCATTCTAATTTTATATTTCATCTAAAAGGATCATCCAATAAATAGTGTTGGTACATTAAAATGAGATTTCTGCTAGCATAAGATCCTTTGCGCGGCTAAAAGCAACCCCTATTCCTTCATAAATTTTGGGTGATCGATTTACGTTGTCCACTAACCCTAAAGATTATAGATCCCTTATAAGCATCTTTATGCTTAAGATAGTGTACTTTTGAGTTCACTCCTTTATAATAACATTAATATAGAATAAGGTTAACAGGAAATCTTTTGGAGGTTCACTCATGAAAAAAGAAACGTTCACAGATCAACTTTACAAAGCATCCCAGGGTATTGCTGCAGCAGTTGTAGTAACTTTAGGTATTGGACTGTTGATTCAAAGTATTGGAGAACTATTAGGCCTTACAACACTTGTCACTATTGGTGCTGTTACGAAAACATTATTGATTCCTGGATTGGGGATTGGGATCAGTTATTATTTGAAAACAGATATTTTAACTATGTTAAGTGCCTCGGTAGCAGGAGTGATCGGCGGCCGCGCATACATTTTTGCAGATGGTGTGCTGTCTTTAAAAAGCGGTGAACCTGTTGGAGCTCTAGTGGCTATTGCCATAGCGATCATTGTCGGCACCTTTTTGTTCAATAAAACACGGTTCAATATGATTTTGGTACCTTTTGTCAGCATATTGATCAGCGGATCAGCCGGCTACGCTTTGTCCTCACCGATAGCCTTCATGCTAAACTCAGTCTCATCATTGATCACTTCTTCGGTAGCTGGTTTCCCTCTTTTATCCTCAATGGTTTTAGGATTGGTTTTCGGTATGCTGATTTTATCACCGGCTTCATCAGCCGCTGTTGCTCTAGCTTTACAATTAGACGGTGCTGCCGGAGCAGCTGCTCTAATTGGATGCAGCGTTCAGTTTACGGTTTTTGCCTTTCTCAGTTTGAAGGATAATGATGCTGGAACATTTTTAGGTCAATTGATCATTACTCCAAAACTGCAAACTGGCAATATTATTAAACATCCTAAAGTGGCTTTATTTCCATTGCTTTTGGGAACGATCTTAGCTCCTGTCGGGGTTCTATTTTTTAATTTAGAAGCCTCCGCTGAAATTGCAGGCATGGGTTTATGTGCTTTAGTTGCTGTTTTCGGGATCGCCTCTTCTCAAGGAATGGCTGCTACCTTTTCATACCTTTTTGTGGTGGTTTTCTTACCAGGTTTATTGAGTATCATATTCAAGCCTTTCTTGCTCAAATCAAATCTGCTAAAACCCAACGAATTAAAAATTACTATCTAAACTAAAAAAGAGTTGCCAGGGATAAATCCTGGCAACTCTTTTTTAGTTCCATAAATTACGGTGTCTTAAACAAAGAATTAGGAATAGAACTAAGAAACTGAAATAGATCCTGTGTCAAGATTGCTTTTTTCTTCAATTGGTTTATTCAGCTTTGTCCATCATACCAGGTACAAAGGTCGAAATTTGCCATTCAATCCCAAACTGATCAATGACATTTCCGTATAATGGACTCCAGAATGTCTCCTCGAGCGGCATCACTATTTTACCATTTACTTTTAATTGGTCAAAAACTTCACGCGTTTCCTCCGCTGTTTCGTAAACTAAAGTGACAGATACGTTGTTGCCTTGCTTATAACCCTGTCCACCTTCGAACGGGTTATCGGAAAACATCAAATAGCTTCCATTTGTAAGCTGCAAGGTTGCATTCATTAGCATATTTTGTACTTCATCAGACAGAACGGGATTATCTGGGTGCGGTGGCATATCCTTGAATTTGCTGCTATCTAAAATATCTGCTTTGAGAACAGTTGCGTAAAAATTTAACGCCTCTTCTGCTTTACCATTAAATGTCAAGTACGGGTAAGAATCAATCAACATATGAAGCCCCTCTTTCTTTATCTATTTTTCACCTTAAGGATAGAGTATTTCATTACTATGACCAAAAGAAAACGCTCTAAAAATTAGCGAATCTCTAAGATTGAGCTGCGTGTCTAAATGTGAAGCTCCGCATCCTTGTGTTGCGTTCGACAGGCTCTCTGAAAAAATAGAATCTCTTCAAGGATGGAACATCCTCTGCGAGATTCTTTGTTTTTCTATCAAGCCTTAACGTCGAACTCCGCATCCTGAATATTTTTGTTGAACCATTCCAATAAATTGGGTTTGTCGGTTTTTATTTGTTGCTGGATGATTCCAGGTAAACGCAATTCAATGACGTCCTTGTAGCTCCAGAAATCATAACCGTTCTCAATGATAAGAATTGTTGTATTCTGTTTGCGGTGATGCTCTATTATTTGCTCTTCGGTTTCTTTTTTAAATTCTAGTTCGGCTGTACCGCTGTTCACCCATTTTTGTGCTACATGAAATTTGATAGCTAAATATTCGTTAACGGGATTAGCTTTAACTTCTGGAAAAAAGGTAGCGTTTCGGCAAACTTTTTGGACCAGCATCCATTCGTATTCAGTAAACAACCGAGAAATCTTTTCCATATTTTCAGGTTTCAGTCCTTGGTTGCCTTTTTTCCAGCGATCCCAACTTTGTGGTGTGATACCTAATTGTGAGGTGTAAAAAGCTTTTTCGCTAACATATTGTTCTTTTATAGCTCTTAAAACAATTTCTACTAATGCGTCATGCATGTTCATCATTCCCCTTCTAATTATTAATACTATCAGATAAGTGCTACCTTTATTTTACACCTATTACGTTAACTTTCAAATTGTATGCCCTTACTTTTATCCGTTTTTTTGAAACATAAAGCTTTTGTTGCCTTCCTCTTTCCATCTAGTGTTTTTCAATGGTAGAATATATTTGATAACGGATAACTAAATTTTGGGAGGCTTTCTATGAAAAAGTTAAATTGGGGAATTTTAGGTTTAGGTCAAATTGCAAATGAATTTGCAGAAACATTTAATGTCGAAAATGCAGTCCTCTATGCTGCGGGTTCACGAAACGGTGAAAAAGCAGCTGCATTTGCTGAAAAATATGGAATTAAAAAATCTTATGGTTCATACGATGCATTACTAGCAGACCCATCTATTGATGTAGTTTACATTGCTACACCGCATAGCCATCACGCTAAGTTGATTTTAAAAAGTTTAACGGCTGGCAAACATGTCTTATCAGAAAAAGCAATCACAATGAATAATAAGCAATTAACTCAAGCAATGAAACTAGCTGAAGAAAAAAAGCTAGTTTTAGCTGAAGCAATGGTCATTTACCATATGCCGCTTTATCATAAGTTGAAAGAGATTGCTCAAGAAGGTTCTCTCGGTAAACTAAAAATGATCCAAGTCTCTTTCGGAAGTTTAAAAGAAGAAGATCCAACTAACCGTTTCTTTAACAAGAGTCTTGCTGGCGGGGCATTACTTGATATCGGCATTTATGCTCTATCTTTTACTCGTTTTTTCTTGACCAGCCAACCGCATGAGATCCATACGACCATGAATTTTTACGAAACCGGTGTGGATGAGCAATCAGGGATCATACTGAAAAATGATCACGATGAGTTAGCTGCTATTTCGCTTACTTTTAGAGCTAAGATGCCCAAATTAGGAATCGTGGCCTTTGAAAATGGTTTTTTCACAGTTAATGATTTCCCGCGTGCAGAAAAAGCTACTTTAACACACCCGGATGGCTCAGTTGAAACGATTGAAGCTGGTGATACAAAACAAGCTATGAATTACGAAATAGCTGATATCACAAACTTGATTTTATCGAATCGTCCAGATCCTTCGCTTGCTCTTACGCATGACGTAATGGAAATGATGGACACGCTAAGAACTAAATGGGATCTTCATTACGCTTCTGAATAATGCATTATTTTAATCTGATAAATAAGCTACAACTGCTGAAACAAAACTTACTAATAACTAAAAAAACGTTGATTGCAAAATGCAATTGACGTTTTTTAGTTATTTTAACTAGTTAAGTAAATTCTTTAGGCTAAATCACTTTTTTTTCTATATTTTTTGAAGCTATTAGCCCTAAAAGCCAAACCTATGTCAATTTTTCGTTTTGCAAAAATTCTGAATCCTTCAAGTGATAAAAGCTTGTTCGATTCTATTTCTTTTAATTCTTTATAATAGATAACTTGTTTGATTCGTGGTATATTTTTAGCTAGATTTTATCCCAGCCCTTTTTTAATTAGAGACTGGATCAACAGCTTGTGAATAAGAACAAACTTTATTTCTGCCACTTTTTTTCGCTGCATAAAGAGCTTGGTCAGCATGGTTATAAAGTTGGTCGATTTCTATTGTCGTATCATTATAAGTTGTAATACCTATAGAAATTGTAACATGAATCGTTATGGTTCCATTCTTTACAGCAAAAAAAGAATTTTCTACTACTTTTCTTAAGGCATCTGCTTTTTCATATGCTTCTTTATGGTTACAATCATTAAGCAACACCGAAAATTCTTCTCCACCATTTCTAGAAATAATATCCTTAGGATCTTGACTCATTTTTAAAATTGCTGCTAATTTTTTCAATACTTGATCGCCTTCTAAGTGGCCATAAGTATCATTTACTTGTTTAAAATGATCAATATCTAAGATCATGATAGAAATACTCTCATTCGATTTTTCAAGTTTACTTTTTGCTTTATTAAACGCCAAGTCAAAACTACGAACATTATTTAAGCCCGTCAATGGATCGGTAAAGGCATACTTATTGTTTCTTTTAAATATAATCTCCGTCTCATTCAAGTAATCCATCATATAAACAGCGATGAGTCCTCCTAAAATACAAATGATCCAGTAGGTTGATATTAAAAGTATATTAAGATCTTTTCCTGCTGAAAGAATAATGTTCAATACCGTATAAACAATATTACTCAAAGTAAGCATAACTATAATGGAAACCCACCGATTTTTAATTTTTTTAAAACAAAAACAGAATATTACCCATGAAGCAAGGATAAAAATAATATTATAAAATGAATAAGTGCTTACACCCATCATAAACCGAATAAGAATAATTAAAGTAGCCGTGATAGAAGTTGATAACCAATTTCCATAAAGAATAACTAACATGAAGGGAATAATTCGAAGATCAATCATGGAATTCGTGCTGGTTTCAATATTAAAGCGCATTAAAACAGCAGCTAGAAGGCCACCTAATAAACCACTTATAATTGCTGTACTTACAGTTTGTATTTCGAAAGAACTCTTTTTCACGAGTTCTTTATACACAAACAATGCTGCGATCAAAACGCATAGATTTAGAAAAAAACCATCATAAAACGATAACATATCGATTCTCTCCCATCAGTTCTTTTATTTCCTCTTTACAAAATAACACCTTATATTCATCCTGATTATACTACAGTTATTTAACTGTAATGATTAATTCGACAAAATGTAGAAAAGTATACATATTTGCTTGAACACCTTAATGGTTTAAATGACTAATTTAATAAAAGTTATCCTATTAATTTTTCAGATAACTTTAAACAACAAAAAAATGAGTCTGTTCATCAGCTTTCTGATAAACAGACCCTTTTTCTTATTCTCAGTTAGTTATAGCCCAACCGCTCTCTTTCCTAGCCAAATAGTTACGCTAGAGCGTACTTTAAAAGAATATCAAGCATTTTTTAGTTTCAGTTCTTCGTGAAACAGCTTTATACGAAGAACTTGACTGACCAATTGTTATCACTCTAACGTGAAACGACTCTTCACGAATAAGTGGCACATCAAACTGGTTGTCACTTATACGTCAAAATGGGTTTCATAAGGAAGTGAAGCAAAAAAAGCTCACTTACCATTTTTATCCATGGAAGTGAGCTTTTTTCGATAACCTTTTGATTTTTTTATTTATTACTCAAACAATCCTTTTATAGCAACCCAAATTTGACTAAAGAAGTTGCTGATTTTATCTAATAAACCACTATCTTCAGCTTGCTGTAAGGCATCACCAAATTTATCTTGAACAGTGTTAGACAAGTTGCTTAGTTGTTCTTTTACTTGGGCTGAATCGATTGCACTTGTTTGTTGATATTTTTCAAATAAGGCCATCAAGCGATCGATTTGATCTTGTGTAACGGTATCTTGTAAATTGTTTTTTTCTAACGCTTCATTAATGATTCGTTGAACATCTTCTTTTGTGGCCAATTCACCTTGCTGCTCTTTTAAATCAGCTAAGCTTTGTTTGATATCAATGATCGCTTGGTCAAATTTAGCTGTATCAAATGCTTCATCTTTCACGTTTTCTTGTGCGATTTCATTTGTTGTTTCTAATTCATCTTGTGCTACTGCCATACGTTCTTGGTCTAATTCTTCTCCGTTAACATCGAAAGCTTTATAAATTCCAGTTAAAGCACTCTCTCCGGTAACCTTGCTGACACTTGCTACTTCGATTTTTACGTCATTGACCCCTGCAGTAATAGCTGCATTTGCATATTGGTCTTGTGTGATTTGACTGATATTCTCTGGAGTAACGATTTCTACATCGACACCTTCGCCAGCATCTTGTTTCTGTACCAATACGGATGAGATCATGCTAGCAGTATTTCCAGAGCCATCACCTAAATAATCAATCAAATCTTGCCCTGAAACACTATCAATAGCTACATTTTCAGGATTCGTGATTTTCATTAACGCTTCTGTTTCCGTTATTTGACTTTCAGATAACCCACCGCCATAGATAAAAGTAGGTTTCCCCCATTTTTCATCGACAACGGTTGTATCGATTCCATCAGTTGTCGCATCAGCTGATTGTGGCCAGGCAACTAAAGTAGCTCCTAACAAACTCATTGCGGTTAAAGCTGTTAAACTCATTTTTTTTAATTGATCCATTTTCAAATCCTCCATTACACGTTTTTTTCACCTATATTGCTCATTCTTATTATCAGTATACCCAATTCTTATTAAGAAACAACTAAGCTTTTCAACACCTACTTACAAAAAAATGACTCAGGATAAATTCATCCTGAATCATTCACAATAAATTATGTGCTAGCATTACCGCTCCAAAGCAATCTTATGAAGTACACCAAATGGTTTAAATTAATAATTGCTATTCAAAAAATTGTCGGGTTGTTTGCTCAACAAAATTACTATGTATCTTTACTATGTATCTTTAGAATAACAAACATTTCTAACGTTGTCCAAACAAACTTTAATGTTTTCTTAACAAACCCTGAAAAGTTGTATGGATAATCTTTAGAAAAAAACTATTCTCAAGAAAAATTATTGATAGATAGCTTTTTGATAGCATCTCAACACCTATTTTGATTTTTATTTTATTTAATTATTTTTTTGAAACTTTTTATAATTCATTTAAAGTAAACGATATCAATCACTTGATTTCACATCAAATGAGAACCAATTCTAATCGTTTTTTCAGAATCAACATGGTAGTCGATTTCATTTTATGTTTCATTGCTTTTCGGTTTTGGATCAAACTTTTTTCGCTCAATTGTTCCCCATTGTTTACTGCCTTTACGATAATTAAAGAATGCTTTAACTCGCCACCATACGGTTAAAGGACGGTAATAGAACTGCTCTAAAATACTAACCAAGAACAGCAATAAAATATCTTTCAAATTGCTGTAACGTTTATAAGAAATTTCTTCAAATAGAATAGCTGAATAAGAAAATAAAATGCCCATCAAACAGGTTAGCAAAAAGATAAGCCCTACGTAAGAAGAGAGGATGTTTAAATAAATAGCTAATCCCATTACAATATATCCTATCATTTCAATTACGGGTCCAAGCAATTCTACTAGAAAGAAATAGGGCATTGAAGCTAAACCAACAGACCCATATTTAGGATTACCTATCATTTTTTGATGTCTGTTTAAAGAATCAAATAATCCTCTATGCCACCTTATCCGTTGCCCTTTCAAATCTTTATAGCTGTCAGGTGCTTGTGTCCAGCAAACGGCATCTGAAGCAAAATCAATGCGATAAGGTTCATCGTTTTGACGGAATTTTTCATGTAATCTTAGAACAAGTTCCATATCTTCCCCAATCGTACGCTTAAATCCGCCAACTTCTAATACAGCGGATTTTTTAAATAGGCCAAATGCTCCTGAAATAATCATCAGTGCATTGAATCGCTGCCAACCAACACGACTCGTTAAGAAAGCTCGAAAATATTCAATAACTTGAAACCGTTCAATCATTTTCTTAGGAACTTTGGTTTGAACAATTTCCCCATTTTTTATAGTACTGCCATTTGCGATTCGAACCATCCCGCCTACTGCAATCGTTTCTTCATATTTAAGAAACGGTGATACAATTCTTAGCAAGGCATCTTTTTCAATGATACAATCAGCATCGATTGCACAAAATAAAGGATAAACTGAGACATTTATGCCGGCGTTCAATGCGTCTGCTTTACCACCATTTTCTTTATCTAATAAAATCAAATCTGGATTTTCATGAGATTTATATGCTTGTTTGATAAGGTTTGTTTCGATTTTTATATCACTATCTAATTCTACAGGATATAAATCAAAAAATTGAATCAGTTTAGCCATTGTCTCATCTGTTGATCCATCATTAACGACGATCACTTCAAATTCTGGGTAATCTAACTGCAAAAAAGAACGGACACTTTCCACAATTGTTTGTTCTTCATTATAAGCCGGTACAATAATAGAAATGGGTTTAGTATAATGACTGACACTTGTAATATTTGTTTGGATGATTTCAATAAATTCTCTTAATCGTTTCCAAGAAACAAGGATAAGGATAAGGTACAGGGCTGTGACTAAAATAGCATACCCTAAAATAAACATACTAAAATAGTAAATAAAGTTTTCTACTAGCATCATTCGGTCACACTTCCTTTCATTTTTAATTGTGTATGTTGATCAGCAGTTTCAAATGTCTCATATTTCTGATCAAGCATGACATTATCTGGATAACGTTTTTTTAAATGGTTTATAGCATTATAGCGTACCCACCAATTTTCATCCTTTAGCATGTCCATTAGTAATTCTTGTTCACTAGGTGCGTTTAAAAGCGGAAGCTCTTTTGCTAGTACTGCCCGCACTTGCCAATCGATTTCTTTTTTATATAGTTCTTGAAAAAAAGAAAAGTAAAAGTCATTTTCACTTGTAGCCAGTGCACGAATAGTAGCTATCCGAACTTCTCTTGATTCTTCTAAGTAAGGTAAAAGTTGGTTTACCAATGAAGGGTCCTCTTTTTTTAAACGATTTCTTAAAACTAATAATAAGATGATTTTATTTTTGTCTAGTGTAGCTTCACGTAAAAAATGAAGGCTTTTTTCAACATCCATATGGAGATGATTCAACATATCGATAATGCGATCACTCATAATAGATGACTCTAACAAGGCTTCAATATAAATTGGTAATTCCTTTTCTGATAAAGGTAAGGATGAAATAGCATAAAAAGAATTGTACTTGATTTCGAAATTTTTACTTGTTGTTCCCTTAATTAATAGAGGAAACGCTTTATGGAAGCGTAGTTGACTAAAAAATTGAATATGCTGTAAAGTTAACTTTTTCGAAGCATCTGCAATCAATTCATCATAAAAACCTAGCTGCTTTAGTACCCATAGACTATTTTCAGCTGTTTCAGGCATTTGGGCACATTTCATAAGTGTATCGAATACAACTTTTCGTTCTTTTTTAGTTTTAAAAAAATTTAATCTTTCGACAAGCTGACTCGGATCATTGATTTTTTCTTCTATGATTGGTTGGATCTGCTTACATGCCTTTTGATAACTTTTTTCACTTAATCGATACTTTTGATTAATGATGATTGTAAAAATAACAATACCTAAATTCGTAATAAATAAACTGATAACTACTAACAAAGCAACATCAAGTAATAAATAGTTCATTGTATCTCTCCTGTCTTCTGAGGTTTGGTACAACTGTCATAAAAACTTATTCCTTTAAAAATTCTGCTATACTTTCTAAAAAAAACCCAACAACTTCAGGATCAAATTGTGTCCCTGAATTTTTTTTGATTTCAACAATAGCTTCTTCTTGAGTCATAGCTTTACGATATGGTCGATCTTGTGTCATCGCATCATAAGAATCTACCACTGAAATAATACGAGATAATAAAGGAATATCATATCTCGTTAATCCATCTGGGTATCCCTTTCCATCTGAGCGCTCATGATGGTGCAAAATAGGCAACGCAATATCAGCTAAACCTTGAATAGACTTAATGATCTGATAGCCAATAAACGAATGCTTTTTCATTTCGTCCATTTCTGCATCCGTCAATTTGCCTGGTTTATTTAAAATGGCATCATCGATCCCAATCTTACCTACATCATGCAGCTCTGCCAATAAAGCTAACTCATCCATTTGACAAGGTGATAATTTCATCTTTTTTCCAACACTTTTTGACAAATTCACCAGTCTTTCTGCATGTTCCTCAGTAAACTTACTTCGTGCTAATAACGTTGTTTTGATAGAAGTTAAAAGAATATTACGCATGCTATCGCGGTTGAGCATCTTTTGCTTATCCATATAATCTTGAGCCTTGTTGATCATTTTTTGGATATCATAATCCATCGTGCACTTTGTTTCAGACCCTAATGCAAGATTGATCGCTGCTTGGTCTTTACTAATTTGGTCATTGTACTCCCTGATCGCATCTTGAATTTTTTCAATGTACCAAGAGACTTGTGAGCTGTCAGTATTGGGCAATAAAATACTGAATTCGTCTTCTCCGTAACGAGCAATATATCCAGTTTTGGGGATACTTTCTCTTAAAATAGTTGTAATTGCTTTTAAGAGCTGATCTCCTTCGTAATGTCCATAGTGCTGATTGATTCTTCTTAATCCATTGACATCTCCCATAATGATAGACAGTGGTAAGCTCTTTTCATTGTCACAAGCAACTTTTAATTTCTCAAATTTGATGTGATTGAACGAATCTGTTAAAGGATCATGGAACATCAAGTGATTGATTTCTGCTTGTTCTGCTTTTCTTTTTGTCATATCGGCAAAAGTTAATATTCCTCCAAGTAAGGTTCCATTACTCGTTTTTGGTTTGACAAAATATTCCACTGGATAGAGAGTTCCGTCCATTCGTATAAAATAAATCTCATTTGATTGACACGGCTGTTTTCCAATCAATTTATTTAGGATGTCTTGCTTAACGGTCGTTTCTTCTGTTGACAACGAATCCTTAATTAAATGATTAAAAATTGGTTGTCCTACCATTTCTGACTCTTCTTTTATCCCCAATAATTTCATACAATTGAGGTTCAAAAAAGTACATCTCCCATTCAAATCGATTCCACAAATTGCTTCTTCTGTTGAATTTAATATCAAACTCAATTGATTTTCAGTTTGTTTTAAATCTTCTTGTGCAACATGTTTTTGTAATACTTCAGTTGTTGATTCTGTATAGGATATAGCCGTATATTCCTTCTCAAGCGAAAAAATTTGAATTCGGTAAAACTGTTTTTTTGATTCAAAATAGTAGTCTGCTTTATCATTTTTTTTTGCTTTTTCACTTGCTTTTAACAACTGTAATGTTTTTAAATTTATTGATTCGGAAATTTCTGATACTTTCTTTCCGAGTAATGTATCTTTGTTCATCCCTACCAAACATTCGTAAGCAGGATTTAAATCTTTATAGATTCCATCTATAACCTTGTTATTGCTATCCCTAATCAGTTCAAAGCAAACAAATGGATTTGGACTTGCTTGAATTATTTCTGCATAAAAAGATGGTTTCATCATTCTTCTCTCCTTATACTTCACTCGACTCTTTTGCAAAGGTATCGTCAAAGATCCCATCACTCTTTGACAATTTTTTTTTTGATTTTAGTTATCATATTCTAAAAAAGCTTCTTTTAATAAGTAATAGGATGGTTTCAATCGTTCGTGGTACGTTGGTAGTTCCCATGGTTCCCATGAATAAGGTTCTAATAGTATTTTATTAGGATTTGTGGATCCTTTTTTCACTAAAGCAGCCCCTAGGTAAATATTTTCTACACTAACTGCTTCAATACCGTCATTTTGATACAGATCCCCCATAATTTGTTTCGTTGACGGATCCATTACATTCAATAACTGCCATGGTAAAGCCATTTCAACAATACCGTCTTTCACTGCAAAATCAGTCAATGAATTGTACTCTTCATGTTCCGGATTCCCATCTCCTAATACTAAAGCTCCTGTTTCATACTTTGAAAAAGGGATGACTTCATTTGTTTGAGGCAATGTTAATTCTGCTGACAAAGCATGATTCATTGGGTTAAACAACCCTGAATTTTTTTCCGTGTAAACTGATTGTTTCTCGATTGCTTCTAATTTTTCTGCATATTGGTAATAATAAGAATCATAATACGCATCTACCATAATGGAGGATCCGGTCGCTCCGTTTATTTTTACTAGAAAATCAGTTGGTCGAGAAAAAATTAATGAACCATCAGCTGTTTGACTATTTCCTTGATCATCTTTTACATCAATAGCAATAACTAATTGATCTTTTTCAAAATCAAAATCTTTCGCTTCTAATTTCACATAAAGGTATTTTTCATCTGATTTTACTGAGAGCGTATTTTCTTCATTTTTTGACAACTGGTCTTTTTCACTCCACTCAGTATCATTTCCATCAACATAGACTACACTTTTTTCTTCCCCAGGATCAAAAGCCAGTAACCCAAAATGTTGCTCATTGGTCTGAGGATTAGACCAGTATGGTCGGCGGTCAGACAAATCAAAATCTAATGTGTTCCAAGTTCGTTTAAACCATTCATCTTGCCACGTAAACACGAGTCCTCCTAAATAACCTTCGTCGTGTATATCCTGCATCATATCGATCAACATTTCGCCTTGTTCGGTCTCCTCAATGCCCCCTTGGTTAAACCCCGAGTACAAACTTTCATGAGCTTTCCCCCTAGAAGCCGGTATTCCAAATTCAGCCACCATAACTGGCACAGTATGTTCTTTGATTAGATCTCTTAAATAAGCTTTGTAAGTATTGACACTGCCGTCTTCGTTTTTCACTTCAGCATACTCAGGCTGATGGTTCAGAAATTCTGGATAATAAGGATAGACGTGATAAGAAGCAAATAATCCCGTTTCTAATTGATCTGTGCCTTTTATATGTTCTGTGTTTACAACTGCCATATCCTCGGTCTCATCCGGTTCATTTGGATGATCTAGCATATCTGTCGTTAGCCAGTTGGTATAGCTCAGTGGGCGCATAGTTTGATACTCTTGAGCCTCATAGGATAAAGTAGCCTCCCCTACTTCCGCTAAGAATACCTCAAACGGCGAAGCTCCCTCTGTATACAAGTAGTCCCCTTCAAACGCAGTCATTTCCGGGTTCGCTTCATTTGTTTGGTTGACAAAATGAGGATCCCACTCAACACCTAATATCCAGCCTATAACATACTGAGAAATATCCTTTGTGTATTTCCCGTACGCGAAACCGGCTTTTTCGGGTAAGTTTGCTTGACCGTGCAGTACATCTACTAAATCTATGGTATCTTTTATGAAGTCTTTTTTTATTTTTTCATCTTCCGCATAGGCATCGCTCAACTCAGCAATTCCCTCTTCATTCAAATATACACCGTGCATTAAGTATAACGGATCATCATTTTTCAGGTTAAATTCATACAGGGCATCATAAAAATCCGGTTTTAAGATAGTATATACCCGAATAACATCTGCATTCATCTCTTTGATTTGTTTAAACCAACGCAAATATTCATCTTTTGTAATAGCTAGTTCGCCTGGAAAAGTGCCTGGCTTTGCAGCTCCCATATTCACACCTGCTAAAAATGTAGTAGTCCATTCACCATCTTTATAAATATAGAATTCTTTCCCTTCAACTTTTGCTACATATGAAAGATCGTTTTCAGATTCATAAACTGTTTCTTCAGTTTGATTCATAAAAAAAAGGCCCCCTCCGATGACTAGTAAACTAATTGCTATTCCAATGATCATCCCTTTTTTTCTCATTTCCCCATCCCCTTTTAGTCAGTGTACCGGCAAACTTAACAGTGATTTCTTATTTTCAATTTACCGATTTCGATTATCTTTCTATGTATTAAAAATCCGACTATATTAATTACTATAACCGAACCTAGTCTTTAAGGATAGCGGTTTCTAATTTTTTTTTAACTCTTGATCTTAGATCAAGAGTTTATCCTTTTTGTAACGATATTAAATCAGCCTGCACCAAAGAAAATCAATACTGATCTTCTTTGGTGTAGGCTGATTTTTTATCTTTTTCCTGCTTTATAGATTGCTGAACTAACAGTATAACCGCTTGTCGTTAAAATCTCTTTTATCGTCTTTGTATCTGGACTATCCATTTGAATGATCACTTCCGTAAAATCATCTTTTCGGTAGACCGCGATTTGATTAATACTAATCTGAGCTTCGGCTAAAATATTAGTGATATCTTCAAGGATCCCTGGCTGGTCTTCTGGAATATCGATCACAATACGGCTCCCTTTATTGTTATATCCCATAATATCGATAAAGGCGCTAAAAATATCCTTATCGGTGATGATCCCTACAATTTTATTTTGGTCTTCTACCACAGGCAAAACGCCTACTTTTTGGTCGCGCATCCGAGACGCAGCTTCTTCTAACAGGTCATCTGCCTGGATCGTAACAACTTTTTTATGCATGATATCGCCAACTTTAGTTTTGGTCAGCAAATAATTCATTTCATGGATACTCAAACTTGTCGCGGTTGATGGAGAATTTTCTTGGATGATCTCTTGTGTAACTAATCCGACCATTCGTCCATCTCTTACTACTGGCAAACGATGAAAATCATTTTCTTTCATGATATCCAGTGCTTCTAAAATTTTTGTGTCTTCTGAAACGGTCACAACATTTGACGTCATATAACTTTTTACATCCATCTCTTAACCTCCCAAATAAGCTTTTTGAACTTCGTCACTTGCCAGCAATTCTTTGCCTGTATCGGTTTGAACGACTTTTCCGGTTTCCAGAACATACCCACGATGGGCCACTTCTAGAGCTACTTTTGCATTTTGTTCAATCAATAATACGGTCGTTCCTTGTTTATTGATCATTTGAATGATGTTAAAAATTTCTTTGATAAATAGCGGTGCTAATCCCATTGAAGGTTCATCTAACAATAGTAGTTTCGGTCTGGACATCAGTGCTCGTCCCATAGCGACCATTTGTTGCTCCCCACCAGATAAGGTTGCTGTATCTTGTTTTTTCCGTTCTCCCAAAACTGGAAAACGGTCAAATACCATCTTCAAATCTTTTTGGATATCATTTTTATCTTTTCTAAGAAACGCTCCCATTTCTAAATTCTCCATAACAGTCATTCCTTTAAAGACATGCCGTCCTTCTGGAACTTGAGAAATACCCAACTGAACGATCTTTCGTGTCGATTCTTTTTGTATCGGTTGACCTTTGAAAATGATTTCGCCAGATTTTGGACGATGCAAACCAGAAATGGCCTTTAAAACGGTTGACTTCCCCGCACCATTGGCACCAATCAGTGAAACAATCTCCCCTTCATTAACTTCAAAGTTGATTTCTTTAGTAGCTTGGATAACGCCGTAATAAACGGATAGATCTTTTACTTTTAACATGTCTATTCACCACCTAAATATGCTTTGATGACCGCTTCGTTGTTCTTGATTTCCATAGGTGTTCCGTGAGCGATCATTCTGCCGTATTCTAATACGTAAATGCGTTCACATACATCCATGACTAAAGACATATCGTGTTCGATCAATAAAATTGTGATTTTAAATTCTTTTTGGATCTGGCGGATCAAAGAAGTCAGATTAGCTGTTTCTTGCGGATTCATTCCTGCTGCTGGCTCATCTAAAAATAATATTTTAGGTTTTGTGGCCAATGCGCGAACGATTTCTAGGCGTCTTTGTTCTCCGTAGGGTAAATTTTTTGCTAACTCTTCTACTTTGCTTTCTAAGTTGAACAGCGCTAACAGTTTGAGCGCTTCATGACGCATTTTTTCTTCTGCTGCGTAATATGCTGGCGTCCTAAAAATACTGGCCACGGTACCGACTTTATTTTTTTCATGCATGCCGATCAAAACATTTTCTAATACGGTTAAATCTTTAAACAATCGAATATTTTGAAAAGTTCTTCCTAAGCCCATAGCTGTAATATTATATGTTTTTTGTTTGATCAAAGAGGTTTTTTTACCCTCTACTTCTAGATCGATACTCCCTTCAGAAGGCTCATAAACGCCTGTTAACAGATTGAATAGCGTCGTTTTTCCTGCACCGTTTGGGCCGATCAATCCGACTAATTCATTATCTTCCAATTGCATATTTACCATGGAGACAGCTGAAAGTCCACCAAAGTTTTTTGTCAGCTGTTTAACTTCTAATAAACTCATTCTGCTCCCCCCTCTTTCATCGAAGCTTTTTTATTTTTACGGTCTAATAAGCCAGAAATGGTAAATTCTTTTGTTCCCAATAAACCAGAAGGTCTAAACACCATGATTGCGACCAGTGCAATTGAATAGATGATCATTCTCAATTGTCCAAAAGGCTGCAAATAAACATTTAAAATACCTAATACGATCGCTGCAACGACACTTCCAGTCATACTTCCTAATCCGCCAAAAACGACAATAATCAAAATATCAACAGATTTCATAAAAGTAAAGTCAGCTGGACGGATAACACTGAAATAAGAGGCGTGCAATCCACCTGCAGTCGCTGCAGAAGCTGCTCCTAAAACAAAAGCGATGATTTTATATTTTGTCGTATTGATCCCCATCGACTCTGCTGCGATCTCATCTTCACGAATGGAGATCGTTGCTCGTCCTGGACTGCTTTTGATATAATTAACAGTAATGATCATGGAAATCACGATAAAGGCAAACGTGATTTGCCAATTAGCGATAAAAGGGATCCCGCTTAATCCAGCAGCTCCGTTTGTAATACTGTTCATGTTCAAAATCACGATTCGAATGATCTCAGCTACCCCTAAAGTAGCAATTGCTAAATAATCCCCTTTTAATCGTAAAGTAGGGATCCCTACTAACAAAGCCACCAGACTGGCGATGGCGATCCCTAAAAGCATTCCTCCAAGCAGACCCGCCAAAGTAGGATATTTGATGCTGATAATGCCGGTACAATAGGCACCAATAGCCATGAATCCTGCATGACCTAAGGAAAATTGACCTGAAAATCCAATGATCAAGTTTAATCCAGTTGCTAAGATCACATTGATCAGAATGGTCATCAACGTTATTTCATAGAAAGCATTGATTATACCTGTCATTGTGCCTATTTGAATGATTGCATAAACGGCTGCAATAAAAATGAGCCAACCGAGATTTTTCTTATTGAATTGTTTCATTCTTATCACCTACACTTTCTCTTTTACATTTTTACCAAGCAAGCCTGATGGTTTAAAGATAAGAATAATGATCAAAATCAAGTAAACGACCGCATCTTTGATCATTGATCCGCCATATCCACTGACCAATGTTTCGATGATCCCAATTGTGAATCCCCCAAACATAGCTCCTGGGATGATCCCAATTCCGCCTAATACAGCCGCAATGAAGGCTTTCAATCCCGGAGCGTATCCCATCATAGGTTCAATCGAGTTGTAATACAATCCGACTAAAACTCCTGCTGCGCCTGCTAATGAGGAGCCAAGTGCAAAGGTAAATGAAATCACGTTATCGACATTGATCCCCATCAAGCGAGCCGCGTCTGCATCAGTACTAACAGCTCGCATAGCTTTTCCCATTTTCGTTTTTTGAACAATAAGTTGCAATGCTAACATCAAAATAATCGTTGTGCCAAAAATCAAAATTTGAGTTTGACTGACTTGTAATCCAGCAAATTCATAAATGTTATTCTCAATCACTTGTGGAAAGGCTCTCGTTTCTGAACCTACCAAGTAGATCATGCCATTTTGCAATAAATAAGACATTCCGATAGCTGTGATCAAAGCGGCAACACGAGTAGCATTGCGCAGTGGCTTGTAAGCAATTCGTTCAATAGCAACTCCCAAAACAGCACAGAAAACCATGGATAGGATCATTGCCGGCAAGAAGCTTAGCTTAAGAGAGTTGATAGCTGTGTAACCAACGAATGCCCCTACCATATAAATATCGCCGTGAGCAAAGTTGATCAATTTAATAATGCCATATACCATGGTATATCCTAATGCTATCAAGGCATAGATACTTCCTAAAGAGAGTCCGTTGATCAGTTGTTGTAAAAATGCTTCCATAGTATGGCACCTCTTTCCATTTTTAAATATGAAAGGGTGCTAAGCAAAAACCCGCTTTGCACCCTTTCGTTTGATTTTTCATTAAGGAGTAACTTCTGTATTACCGGCCTCAACACCATCTTGCAATTCAATAACTAAAGTTGATTTTACGGGATTATGATTTTCATCAAATGAGAATGTCCCTGTTACGCCATCAAATTCAGTGATTTCTTCAAGTGCTGCTGTTATCGCTTCTGGTGTTGCTTCACCAGCTTCTTCGATTGCTTGAGCTACAAGGTAAGCTGTATCATATGCAAGAGCTGCAAACATATCTGGTTCCACATCATATTCGGCTTTATAAGCTGCAATAAATTCTTGCACTTGGGCATCCTCACTATTTGGTGAGTAATGAGCTGAGTAATAAACATCATCCACATTATCTACTCCAGCCAATTCAAGTAATGCTTGGTTTCCAAAACCATCAGCACCCAATATAGGTTGGGTGATCCCCATTTCACGCGCTTGTTTGATGATCAATCCTGCTTGGTTGTAGTAACCTGGCAAGAAAATAAAATCAAAATCAAGATCTTTTATACGAGTTAAGATAGCGCTGAAATCAGTATCATCAGCAGTGAAGTTCTCCTCTGCTATGATCTCTCCCTCAAACGTTCCTTCAAATGCATCTGTTAAGCCTAGTGCGTAATCACTTGAACTATCGCCAATTATCACGGCTTTTTCAGCACCTAATTCATTAGCAGCAAATTCGGCTAATGCAATTCCTTGAAACGAATCTTGGAATGATGTGCGGAAAATATTTGGTTGAACCTTGCCACTTTCATCAAGTGTCAAACTATCATCTGTGCCAGAAGGAGTAACTAATGTAACGCCTGCTCTTGTAACAGCTGGCGTAGAAGCTTTGACCGCTCCTGTCGTTGCAGGTCCTACAATAACGGGTACTTCATCTTGAGTCGCTAATTTCGTTGCGATACTAGCCGCTTCAGTATTGTCTGATTTTGTATCGTATTCGATTAAATCAATTTTTTTGTCCAGAATTCCGCCACTCTCATTGATTTCTTTAAAGGCTAAATTCACTGCATTTGCTTCAGCCGTTCCGTATGCTGAGACTTCTCCAGTTTTTTCAAACATGGATCCTATTTTGATTTCATCTTCATTACTCCCGTTTCCAGTGCCACATGCTGTAGCTGCTAACGATAGAGCTGCTATTCCCATTACCAATCTTTTTTTCATTTTCTTTTCCCCCAATTTACGCTCTTGCGTTAGTTGATCACTCTAATACGGATTAGTCAATTATTAAAATACTCTGAAAAAATGATTTGTTAAAGATTAGTATAGAATATTCTGAATATTTAATCAATAGTAATTTACCTTATTTTTTAAATAAAAAACTCATTGGTTAGAGGAAACAAAAAAAGCGAGGAAAATCCCCACTTTTTTCTCGCTATATTGTTGTTTCACCCATTTCTTGCTGTTCATAGAAATCTTTTTTTATTTGAATGAACCGCGAAAAATCATTTAAAAGCACAAATAATGCCGCACGATTTTCAAACTCGCTTCGTGTTTTAGGCAGATCGCTATTTCTGAAATCAGTTAACATGGACTCAAGATCTTTCATCAAGTCTACTGCGGGGTTGCTTTCGTGCAATTGATTTGCCGTTTGTTGAAAGAGTCGTGCTAATGTATCATTTTGCTTTGTTGGCAATGAACATACACTTATATCGATCGACATTTCTGCCAGTATTTTTGCCTGCTGTTGCCGCATATCAATATATTGAATCATATAATCATCATTTTGGCTTAGTAATTGATTATTAAATTCTAAATAAGCCATCTTTTCTGCGGTTTTCAAGTTTACAGAAAGCTCTTTTATAAAAATTTCTACTTGATCATTTGGATAACCTGTTTCCAATACAACAGCAAAGTTCATTAGAACGTGTTTCATTTTTTCTTCAATCTCATCTCTTAGTTGCATTAATTGATTCTCTTTTGAAGGCATATATAAATTAAATAAAATAGCCATTCCTACACCTATCACCATCAATGACATTTCATTTGCAAGCCAAGTGATTGAAGTACTTTGTTCTAATAATAAATGAGAAACAAGCACAGAACACGGTGCTATTCCCACCTCTAAATTTAATTTATACGCTAAAGGAATATAGATCAGAAGATAAATTCCAAATACGATCGTATTAAATCCAACTAGTTGAAACAGGATCGTTGCCACACCCAAAGCTAAAATCGTTGACCCTACTCGTTGTAAAGCGATTATAACGGATGACTTTTTGGTATCTAGTACGCTTAGGATAGCCACAACTCCTGCTGATACACTGTATTCCAATTGAAATGCTTGGGCTATCAAGATTGCAATAGTTGTTGCTAAAGCTATTTTTATTGCTCGTAAAGAGACGGTCATTCTTACACCCCTTTGATATGGATCCTACTTCAATATTACCTTACTTTTGGCAAAACTAAAAATTTTTATTTGCATTACATTTATTTTCCCTTATTATTGACACTATGTGCACTAAAAACAGAATGCTCTAATGCTTCTTAATAGAAAGTGATGGATACAAATGACTATTGGTAATTATCGTATCGGCATGCGCACACTCAAAACAGGATTAGCTGTTGGGTTGTGTCTTCTTTTATTTCATTTTCTCGATAGAGAACCTCCTATGATTGCTGCATTGTCAGCTGTCTTTGGTTTGCGGGAAGATTGGCAGAAAAGTTTAAAGTTCGGGAAAACAAGAATCTTTGGAAATTCTATTGGCGCTATTTTTGCTGCTCTGTTGGTGCTGTTGCAACAATTTTCGGGTCAATTCTTTTTAGTCGAAATGATTGGTGTTCCTATCGGTGTTATTCTGATCATTATTTTTTGTGACTTGACTAATTATAATAATGGAATTATTGGAGCAAGTGCTGCTTTTTTAATCATCTATTTTAGCATACCGACTGATGAAACAGTGCTTTATGCTTTTGCCAGAATTGTGGATACTTTTATAGGAACTTTTATTGCTATTTCAGTTAATCGCCTGATTCCTGGTGGACCAAAACCATCTGATAAGTTTCAAACTTGATGGCAAATCGATTGATCAATAAAATAAGCTTTCAACTCTTAACTTAAAGAGCTGAAGGCTTATTTTGGCTGTATAATTTTTGGTGTGGATAAAGAAAATTCTTTTGGAATGACGGGTTTGCTTGTGGAGAGCCATGGTACCGCCTTGAAGCCTAAAAAGAAGTCTTCCAGGCTTTCAAGCCTCAAACAAAGCATAATCGCTGAAGCTCTAACGCTCTGTAATTCGCATTGAATACTTTACATGGCTACAAGCAACCCTATTCCTCCAGAAAATAATATGATTGCTTTGCAATCTAAGCCATGACAGAAAAACCGTTTCACTATATAATTTAATTAGGAAAAAAAAATCCGACTGAAAAATGGGTTTTGCCGAACCTGACCAGAAAACTGGATGAACTTCTTATCTTTTGAGATAAGCCGAATGCATCTTTGAATGCGAAAATAAATTTACAACACTTGATACGAAGTTCTTTTTCCTAATAAA